>NZ_DBGS01000007.1:68163-71727 GCF_002295455.1 Thalassospira sp. UBA848
GTTGCACCTGGCCTTACCAGCAGGTGTAACCCCCATCAGCCAGAACGATGGACCCGGTCATCAGGCTGGACGCATCGGACGCAAGGAACAGCACGACCGACCCGATTTCTTCGGTCAGGCCCAGACGGGCCATCGGAGTGCCGTTGATCCAGGCGTCATACATTTCCGGTTTGGATTTCACGAACTCATTGAGCGGGGTCGCGATATAGGTCGGTGCGACGGCATTAACGCGCACACCACGATTGCCCCACTCGGCTGCAAGAGACTTGGTCAAGTGATGGACCGCAGCCTTGGATGCGTTGTAATAGGCCTGTTCCTGCGGCTTGTTCACGATAAAGCCCGACATGGAACCGACATTGACGATGACGCCGTTTTTCTTTGCGAGCATTTGCTTGCCGAATTCACGGCAGCACCAGAACGTGCCGTTCAGGTTGACATCAATGACATTGAGCCAATGTTCGTCAGTTACGGTTTCGGCCGGGGTTTCAGAACGCGCGATGCCGGCATTGTTCACAAGAATATCAACACCGCCCTGCTTGGCCATTTTTTCGGCACTGTCGCGGACCTGATCGGTGTTGGTGACATCTATGATGTCGATGTCAGCCGAGTAACCCTTGGATTTCAGGTAATCGCGACCTTCTTCTGCAACGCCTTCGCTGATATCGCCGATGATGACATGTGCGCCAGCCTCGGCAAGGGCTTCGCAGCAGGACAGGCCGATGGCGCGACCGCCGCCGGTGACATAGGCCCGACGGCCGGTAAGATCGAACTTTTTCAGGTACATTTTGGACTCACAATTAGCTTGTTTGGTAAGACGGGCCCCAATGCGTGTGGGACATTGGGGGCCGGTTTATGCACGTATCAGGAATTGCCCAACGCCAGCCCGTGGGCATCAAAGCGATGGATGCGATCCTGTTCGGGTGTCAGGAAAATCTTGTCATGTTCGCCAAGCGGGATTTCGCCGGTCGCGCGAACTGTCATCGGGCCGAGGCCATCTGCTTCGACATGAAGATAGGTTTCGGCCCCAAGGTGTTCGGCGATCTTGACCGTTGCGGGGATTTCGCCGCTTTCGGTGCTGACCGCGATATGTTCCGGGCGAATGCCGATTTCGTGGCAGTCGCGTTTTTGGGCAAGCTCCCCGCCCAGAAAGTTCATTTTCGGTGATCCGATGAAGCCCGCGACAAACTTGTTTGCCGGGTTGTTGTAAAGTTCCATCGGTTTGCCGACCTGCTCGACGCGTCCGGCCTGCAGAACCACAATTTTGTCGGCCATGGTCATGGCTTCAACCTGATCGTGGGTGACGTAGATCATGGTGGTTTTGAGTTCCTGATGCAGACCGGTGATTTCGAGCCGCATGTTCACACGAAGTGCGGCATCAAGGTTGGACAGCGGTTCGTCAAACAGGAAGGCAGCCGGGTTGCGAACGATCGCACGGCCAATCGCAACACGCTGACGCTGACCACCTGAAAGCGCACTTGGACGGCGTTCAAGATAGTCGGTCAAGTTCAGGATCTTGGCAGCAGACTGGACTTTCTCTTCGATAACTTCCTTGCTTTCACCAGCCATTTTCAGGCCAAAGGCAATGTTGTTATAGACCGTCATATGCGGGTAAAGCGCATAGGACTGAAAGACCATGGACAGGCCGCGTTTGGCCGGGGCCTCGTTCGCGACGTCCGTACCATTGATCAGGATTTTGCCGTCAGTGACGTCTTCGAGGCCTGCAATCAGACGCAGAAGCGTTGATTTGCCACAGCCAGACGGACCAACGAAGACAACGAATTCGCCGTCATTGATATCAAGGTCGACACCGGGAATAACATCGAGTGTGCCGAAGGTTTTCTTGACTTTCTCCAGTCGGATAGCACCCATTTTGGTGTTCCTTCTTTCCAGATTGCTATCAGGCTGCGGTTACTTGACCGCGCCGAATGTCAGACCACGAACCAGCTGTTTCTGAGAGAACCAGCCAATCACGAGAATTGGGGCAACCGCGAGCGTCGATGCGGCTGAAAGCTTCGCCCAGAACAGGCCCTCGGGGCTTGAATAGGAGGCGATGAAAGCAGTCAGCGGGGCTGCATCAGACGTTGTAAGGTTGAGCGTCCAGAAGGCTTCGTTCCATGCCAGAATGATGTTGAGCAGCATGGTCGATGCAATGCCCGGAACCGCCATGGGCAACAGCACAAAGATGATTTCCTTGGGCAGGGTTGCGCCATCCATGCGGGCCGCTTCAAGAATGTCGGTCGGGATTTCCTTGAAGTAGGTGTAGAGCATCCAGACCATGATCGGCAGATTCATCAGGAACAGAACCATGATCAGACCAAAGCGCGTATCAAGCAGTCCCCAATCGCGGAACAGAAGATAAATCGGGACCAGAACGCCGACCGGCGGCATCATCTTGGTCGAAAGCATCCACAGAAGGGCATCCTTGGTCCGTTTGGTCGGGTTGAATGCCATCGCCCATGCGCAGGTGACGGCAAAGACCAGACCAACCAAGGTGGAGCCCACAGCCAGGATGACCGAGTTCATGGCGAATTTGAAATAGTTCGAGCGTTCCTGAACCTCGACATAGTTTTCCAGCGTCCAGTCAAAGGAAATGAAGCTGGGCGGGATGGAAACGGCTTCGAGTTCGGTCTTGAAGCTGGTCAGCACCATCCAGAAGATCGGGAAGAAGATCAGAAGACCCACGATCCAGGCGAAGACCGAGAAGCTGACATAGCCAAGGGGTGTCTGTTTGTTTTCCATTTCGGGCCCCTATTTGTCCAGATTCTTGCCGATAAGGCGGATCAGGAAGATCGCCACGATATTGGCCAGAATGACCGCGACAATGCCGCCTGCAGATGCGCCGCCGACGTCGAACTGCAACAGCGCCTGCGTATAGACGAGGAAGGCGATGTTGGTCGTTGCCAGACCCGGACCGCCACCAGTGGTGACAAAGATTTCGGCAAAGACAGTCAGCAGGAAGATGGTTTCAATCAGAACAACCACCGTGATTGCACGGCTCAGATGCGGCAGGGTGATATAGAAAAAGATCGAGATTGGCCCGGCGCCATCCATCTGGGCGGCTTCTTTCTGGTCGCGATCAAGTGACTGCAACGCGGTCAAAAGGATAAGCACAGCAAAAGGAAGCCATTGCCAGGACACCATGATAATGATCGAGGTCAGCGGCGCATTGGTAAACCAGTCGATCGCGGGCAGGCCAAACAGGCTGGCGATCCAGGCAAACATGCCAGACACCGGATCCATCAGAAGGTTTTTCCAGACCAGCGCATTCACAGTGGGCATGATGAAGAACGGTGCAATCACCAGCAGGCGCAGAACGCCGCGGCCAAAGATCGGCTGATCAAGCATCAGGCCCAACAGAATGCCACCCACCACCGTGATGGCCAGCACCGACCCAACCAGCAAAAGAGTATTTGCAAGGGATGCGAAAAATGCCGGATCTGTCAGAAAGAATTCGTAGTTAAGTGTCCCGATCCACTCTTCCATGCCCGGCGACAACAGGTTGTAGCGCAGGAAGGAGAAGTAAATCGTCATGCCCAGCGGGACGGCCATCCACAAGAACAGGAC
>NZ_DBGS01000144.1:0-85864 GCF_002295455.1 Thalassospira sp. UBA848
GCAGATGCCCGAAAAAACCGCCGAGGAATTCCGCAAAGACGGATTCTTTATCACTGGCGACATCGCCAAGATCGACGCCAAGGGATATGTCCATATTGTCGGGCGTGCCAAGGATCTGGTGATTTCCGGCGGATTTAATGTCTATCCCAAGGAAATTGAAACCCTGATCGACAAGATGGATGGTGTTGTTGAAAGTGCCGTGATTGGCGTTCAGCACCCCGATTTTGGCGAGGCGGTTGTTGCCGTGATCGTGCCGGAAGAAAAGGGCGGTCTAAGTGAAGAGGGCGTGATTGCCACGATCAAATCCGAACTGGCCAACTTCAAAGTGCCCAAGCGGGTTTTCTTTGTCGATGAACTGCCACGTAACGCGATGGGCAAGGTGCAAAAGAATGTCCTGCGCGAGGAACACAAGGCCTTGTTTGCCAACTGACATATAGCGAACGAGACGGGGCTTTTGAACCCCGATTATAAGATGCAGACAAAGAAAAAACCCCGACAGAGCTTCTGTCGGGGTTTTTTCGTGGACGCTACGGTCGTGGCTTAGCGACCGAAAGCAACACGGTGTGCTACATCGTCGATCATATCGCGGTTCAAACCGATGTCAGCCAGTTCGCGCGTATCAAGCTTACGCAGCGCATTCTGGGTCTGGTACTGAACGCGAAGAGCGCGAAGGAAAGCAAAAATCTTGGTTACGATCATTTCATCACCTATTTCAAACCGGCCGATTATTCGGCGTCTATTCAGTTAACCGGCATGTTCTCACCGAGATATTCCGCATCGGAATAGTTAGCTGGTTTGACGTGTCGGTTTGCATGGGATGTATCGAATGATCAACTGCTTGGTGGCGCATTCATCAGTCGATACGTCCTATTCATTTCGTGAGGGCAATCTAAGGGTGATTACGGATATAATCCAATGCGTTTTTTGCATGTCTGCGGATTGAAAAGCGCAGAAATGCCTGAAATATCTCATTAACTGTTCTAAAGTGGATGGCTGACGCAGATTTAATACTTTTTATTGCTATGCGTATGGTGCATGGGTAATGAAGTTGCGTGATGTGTTCTGGTTGATTATCCGCATTTGTGGTGGTGCGAATAATTTTGGGTGTAATTAACGCGCTAATCGGTTTGAATACGCCGGAATTTTAATAACGTGCCGTTCGTGTGGGAGAAATGACGATGAGTGCCAATCGGTTGCAACTGGATTTTGCGCAGGCCCTGGAGGCCTATTTGCGCTATGCACCGCGTCTGCCACAGGTCGCACCCGATGCCGTGCCCAAAGCAACCGATTATGTCGACAACCTTCTGGCGATTGCCGATCAGTTTGATCTGATCGTGTTTGATGCCTTTGGCGTGCTAAATAGCGGGCAAAGTGCCATTCCCGGTGCGGTGAAGACGGTCGCGACCTTGCAGAAAATGGGCAAGAAGATCGCGGTTGTCACCAATGATGCCTCAAGCTCCGGCGAGGCCATTCTGGCGCGTCATCGCAAGCGCGGTTTTGATTTCGACAATAACAGCCTGATCAGCAGCCAGCAGTTTGTCGCCCCGCTGATGGGCGAATATGTAGACATCACTCATTGGGGCGCAATGGCGCCGACCGACTGGCCGTTTGATATTCTGCCCGGTCGGGTCGAGCCGCTTGGCAGTGACAGCGCGCTTTATGATGTCGTTGGCGGGTTCCTGTTGATCGATTCAGATAGTTGGACCGATACCCAGCAAGCCCTTCTGGAACAGAGCCTTAAGCATAATCCGCGGCCGGTTCTGGTCGGCAACCCCGACATTTGTGCGCCGATGGGTGATTTTCTGTCAGTTGAGTCGGGCTATTTCGCGCATCTGGCGGGCGATGCATCCGGTGTCATGCCGCAATGCGTCGGCAAACCGTATCACCACGTGTTCGAGGAAGTCCTGAAACGCCATCCCGATGTTGATCGCAGCCGTGTGTTGATGGTTGGCGATACGGTGCATACCGATGTGCTGGGTGGACTGGCGTCAGGCATCAAAACCCTTTTGGTCCATCAGGGCGGGTTCCTTGATGGGCAGGATATCGAAGGCGTATTTGCCCGGTCCGGCCTGCGTCCGCATTTCTGCGCGCGGGCGATTGGCCATGGCATTGAAGATGATGCGGATGGCATTGCGGCAAAGTCCGCATGATTTGATGTTCGCATCCCAAAGCAAAAGGGCCTCGATTGAGGCCCTTTTTTATCGCTTGTCGTGGCGGCGGGGAGATCAGCCTTCCAGTGCCTCGGCGACTTCAATCGCGCTATAGGTCAGAACACCAGATGCCCCGGCGCGCTTGAAACACGACAGGGTTTCAATCGCACAGCCGATATAATCAAGCCAGCCATTCTGACCAGCCGCACGCATCATCGCGTATTCGCCCGATACCTGATAGGCAAAGACCGGCACGCCGAATTCCTGTTTGACGCGATAAAGCACATCAAGATAGGGCAGGCCCGGTTTGACGATGACCGAGTCTGCACCTTCATCAAGGTCATAGGCGACTTCGCGCATCGCCTCATCGCTGTTTGCCGGATCCAGCTGATAGGTTTTCTTGTCAGCCTTGCCGAGCGCACTGGCCGAACCGATCGCATCTCGGAACGGGCCATAGAAGGAAGACGCGTATTTCGCCGAATAGGCCATGATCTGAACGTTCTTGAGGCTTGATTCTTCAAGGACTTTGCGGATCGCGCCAATGCGACCGTCCATCATGTCCGACGGGGCAACCACGTCACAGCCTGCCTGCGCCTGAACAAGGGCCTGACGCACAAGGGCCTCGGTCGTTTCGTCATTGAGGATCTGACCGTCGACCACAATGCCGTCCTGTCCGTCGGCGTTGAAGGGATCCAGCGCGACATCGGTGATCACACCAAGATTGGGGCAGGCATCCTTGATCGCCTTGACCGCGCGGCAGACGACGTTGTCGGGGTTATAGGCTTCGCGGGCGTCCTTGGTTTTCAGGCTGGCATCGATATAGGGAAACAGGGCAAGGGCCGGTATGCCGAGCTTCTCGGCATGTTTGGCGGTTTCGACCAAGATATCGACCGACTGGCGTTCAACGCCGGGCATGGACGGGATCGGCGTGCGTTCGTTTTTGCCATCAATGACAAACACCGGCAGGATCAGATCATGGGAGGTCAACCGCGTTTCCGCGACCATGCGGCGCGACCAGTCGGTCATGCGGTTGCGGCGCTGCCGGGTGCTGGGGAAGGTGCCATAGGCGAATTTGTTGACCATGATCTGTTCTCTATACTGTGAGGCTGGGCAATTTATGGGACAGATTGCGCCGTTGATCAACCATTGGCCGCAATTTGCAAACGCCTGCGCATGGTTAACAGGTAAACCGGGATAATCATGGCCAGGAATGCGGATGTCAGGGCAAAGGCCGTGACCAGTCCGAGGGCTTCACCAATGGCACCGATCACCGGTGGCCCGGCCATGATCGCGGAATAACCGGTTGCGGCAATGATCGAAACAACCGCACCGCCACCTTTGCCCGTTGTCTGGGACGCCGCAGACAGCAACAGCGGCAGGATCACCGCAAGTCCCATACCAGCAATCCCGCAGCCGATCCAGGCGAAAACGATATTGGGAGACAGGGTCAAAACAAGGGTGCCAAGGGATGCCAGTACCGAACTTGTCAGCAATACCGGCACGCGACCATACCGGGTGACCAGTGCATCACCAGACAGGCGGGTGGCGGCCATGGCAAAGGAATAGATGGCAAAGCCGACGGCAGCCAGTGTCGGGCCCGATGACAATTCGGAATTCATGAACACCGTCGCCCAGTCGGTCAGGACACCTTCGCCGAACTGGCCGATAAAGGCGCAGACTCCGAAGGGCAACAGCATCAGGAACAGATTGCGATCCTTGGGCGTTGCGGTCGCGGTTTGGCTTGCATCCTTTGGGTCAGACAGCTGTTCCGATGCCGCGTGATCGGACAGAAGGCCCGCTTGTGCGATGATGTGCGCGATCAGAAACAGCGAAAGCACGATTGGCAGATGGAATTCATTGCCAACGGGCAGGGCGAACCATGCGGCGGCAATCCCCGCGCCGACAAAACCACCGAGACTCCAGAAACCATGTAACCCGGACATGATGCTGCGGCCCTTGACGCGTTCAACCTGCAGGCCATTGGCATTCATCGCGACATCCAGAAAGGCACCGGAAAAGCCCAGTGCGAACATCGCGATCGAAATGCTGAGATAATCGGGCATGAAGGCGGGCACGCCGACCGCGATGAAATAAAACAGCCCCGAATAGCGCACCACGCGTTCGCTGCCGAACCGGTCGGCCAGTCTTCCGGCGATCGGCATTACGGCAAGCACCCCGATGGCCGCCGCCAGCAAAATGCCGCCAAGTTCGTCATGGCCAAGGCCAAGGCGTTCCTGCACCAACGGGATATGCGGCACCCAGCTTGAAAAAGCGGCACCATGTAAAAAGAAGATGGCGCGCACCCGGTTATGGGCAGTGGCGTGGGTTTGCATTTAACATGTTTCTCCGCAAGGCGAGGGCAGGCAATCAGGCCTGAATGACGTTCAAACCACGCCGGGTGTAATTGGCAAGATAGCCGTTTGACAGTTTGCGCCCGGTGACCAGATGGGAAATCGCATCAATGTCGCAGACCCGGTGCGGCAGGCTGGTTTCAAGTTTGTCGGCGGTGGTGATGGCAATGACTTCGGCCGATTGGGCGATCATGGCCGCCTTGATGGCGCGTTCTTCGGTGCTGCTGGTCGAAAGCCCCGCCTCGGGGTGAAGCGCGCAGGTGCCAAGCAGTGCGATATCGGCATTAAAGTTTCCGAGTTGATCAAGGGTCGTCGGGCCGCACACCGCCATATCTGCTTTGCGAAGCGTGCCGCCGAGCATGATGACTTCGGCATTTGGATGATTGGCAAGTTCGACCGCGATCATCGGATTGACTGTAATCACCGTGCCGCGAAAGGATGGTTTGAGGTTGCGCGCAACTTCACAAACGGTGGTGCCACTATCGAAAAACGCCACGCAATCATCGGGGATCAGTTCGCGTGCGGCCTTTTGGGCGATGGCAGTCCGTTCGGGTTGCAGTTCCTGCGCCCGTTCGACGTAGCTTTCCTGTGCCGAATTGGGCAGGACCGCCCCACCATGAATGCGGCGCAAATAACCCTCTTCTTCCATCTGGCGCAGATCGCGGCGGATGGTATCAAGGGATGCGTGAAACAGGGCGGCCAGATCGTGGATATGAACCGTACCCTGGCTGCGCAGAAGTTTCTGGATTTCGTCCTGACGGCTTGAAACGCTCGACATCGGTGTGCCTGTTTTGCATGTTGTGCATGTATTGCCGATATTGGTTAGCCCGGACATGCAAAAGCGTCAATAGAAAAACCGGCCAGATGATGGTCTGGCCGGTTCCAAGATCTTCTAACGATGAGGCGCTTGATCAGGCTTTATCAAGCGCCTGGGTCAAATCCGCCAGGATGTCGTCGATATGTTCGATGCCAATGGACAAGCGCACATAGCCGTCAGTAACACCGGATGACAGACGATCTTCTTCCGACAGCTGGCTGTGAGTCGTCGTGGCCGGGTGAATGGCAAGGGACCGTGTATCCCCGATATTGGCCACGTGATAGAGCAGTTCCAGCGAATTGATGAATTTCTCGCCTGCATCCTTGCCGCCAGCCAGCTCAAATCCCATCAAGGAACCCAAGCCACCCTTAAGGTATTTGTCCGCACGACGGCGGGCCTCGCCATCCTGTTTGCTCGGGTGGATGACCTTGGTGACTTTCGGGTGGGATGCCAGGAAGTCGGCAACCTTGAGCGCGTTTTCGCAATGGCGTTCCATGCGAAGCGGCAAGGTTTCCATGCCCTGAATGGTCTGGAACGAATTGAATGGCGATGCGGCCGCGCCAACGTCGCGCAGAAGGGTGCAGCGCAGTTTAATCGCGTATGCGACCGGGCCAATCGGTTTGACGGCCTCGGTCCAGACAGCCCCGTGATAGCTGGGGTCCGGTTCATTGAGAAGCGGGAAGCGCTTGGCGTGTTTTTCCCAATCAAACTTGCCCGAATCAACCACGATCCCGCCAACCGAGGTGCCGTGACCGGCAATGAATTTGGTGGTCGAGTACATGACGATGCTGGCGCCATGCTCGATCGGTTTGCAGATCACCGGTGCTGCGGTGTTGTCCACAATCAACGGAATGCCAAGGTCATCGCCAATATCGGCAACTTCGCGGATCGGGAAGACCTGAAGTTTCGGGTTGGGCAGGGTTTCGGCATAGAAAGCACGCGTTTTGTCATCGGCAAGGCGACGGAAGTTCTCCGGATCCGATGGATCGGCAAAGCGGACTTCGATGCCCATCTGTTTGAAAGTGTTGGCAAACAGGTTCCAGGTGCCACCATAAAGGTCGGTGGAACTGACAATATTGTCGCCTGCCTGTGCGATGTTAAGAACCGCAAAGGTCGACGCTGCCTGACCCGATGCCAGTGCGACAGCCGCAGCACCCCCATCAAGGGCAGCTACCCGTTGTTCAAGCACATCATTGGTCGGGTTCATCAGGCGGGTATAGATGTTGCCAAGTTCCTTAAGCGCAAACAGGTCTGCAGCATGCTGGGTGTCACGGAACTGATAGCTGGTTGTCTGATACAGCGGAACGGCAACGGACCCGGTTGTCGGTTCAGCCCGATAGCCTGCATGAAGGACAATGGTTTCCGGTTTGGTCGAAGACATGATGAATGTTTCCCTGATTTTTCGTTGTTCCTGATGGGAGGAGGGTATGCGCAGCGGCCCGGTATCTGCAAGGAACATTTGGCGAAATGGATCATATCCGGGAACGCACGGGGCGAGGATATGCGTAATTGTGATAATTCGGTACGATTATACCGAATGAATTGACAAGTGGCGGGTTTCACGTTTACGTAAAGGGAAAATACAAAAGTAAAAGAGGCGGCGATCCAATGGAATTCAACCTGTCTGAAGATCAGCAGGCATTTGCCCAGGCTGCGCGTGATTTTGCTCAGAATGAAATGGCACCACATGCAGGTGACTGGGATGCAAATCATATCTTCCCCGAGGAAACCTTGCGCAAGGCAGCCGAACTTGGGTTCGCCGCGATTTATACCGGCGAGGAATATGGTGGCACAGGCCTTGGACGGCTTGATGCAGCGGTCATTTTCGAAGAACTTGCCTCAGCATGCCCATCCACAGCCGCGTATATTTCGATCCATAATATGGCTTGCTGGATGATTGACACGTTCGGCAATGACGCACAGCGCGCGAAATATCTGCCGAAACTCGTCACGATGGAGCATTTCGCGAGCTACTGCCTGACCGAGCCGGGCGCCGGATCGGATGCCGGATCTCTTCGCACTCGTGCCGAACGCGACGGCGATCACTATATCCTCAATGGTGAGAAGGCGTTTATTTCCGGTGGATCGCGCAGCGATATCTATGTCGTGATGGCGCGTACTGGCGATGACAGCCCAAAAGGCATTTCCACCTTTATCGTGCCAAAGGATGCCGAGGGACTGTCATTTGGCAAACTTGAAGAAAAAATGGGCTGGAACAGTCAGCCGACCGCAGCCGTTATCTTTAGCAATTGCAAGGTGCCGGTCGAGAGCCGTCTGGGTGAAGAGGGCGAAGGGTTTAAGTTCGCCATGAAGGGCCTTGATGGTGGGCGCTTGAATATCGCGGCCTGTTCGATCGGTGGTGCACGCGCAGCAATGGAACATGCACGCGACCATATGAAGGTGCGCAAGCAGTTTGGCAAAAGTCTGGATCAGTTTCAGGCGCTGCAATTCAAGTTTGCCGATATGGTGACCGAGCTCGAGGCGGCAAGGCTGATGCTGCATAAAGGCGCATGGAAGCTGGATCACAAGACAGACGATGCCACACAGTTCTGTGCTATGGCCAAACGCTTTGCGACTGATACCGGCTTTAATGTCTGTAACGAGGCGCTGCAGCTGCATGGCGGATATGGTTATATTCGTGAATATCCCATCGAGCGGCTTTTGCGTGATCTGCGGGTGCACCAGATCCTTGAAGGTACCAACGAAATCATGCGCCTGATCATCGCGCGCGCTGCCCTGAAAGACTAGGTTATGAGTACTGTTTCAAATACATCCGACAATACCGCCGAAACACCCATTCTGTTTTCCCAGGATGGCCCGGTCGCGCGCATCGTTCTGAACCGTCCCAAGGCGCTGAATGCGCTTGATCTTGTGATGGTCGATATGATGATGGCGCAGCTTAAATCCTGGGAACAGGATGAAACGGTCAAGGTCGTCGTTGTTGAGGGGGCAGGTGAAAAGGCATTTTGTGCCGGTGGAGATATCCGTGGCCTTTATGATGCCCGTCAGGTTGACAACGACGAGATGCTGGATGCGTTTTATCGTCGTGAATATCACCTGAACCACTATATCGCGACCTATCCAAAGCCATACATTGCGCTGATGGACGGGATCACGATGGGTGGTGGTGTCGGGGTTTCGGTCCACGGCCGGTTCCGCGTCGTGACCGAGCGTACCTTGTTTGCCATGCCCGAGACCGGCATTGGCTTCTTCCCAGATGTTGGCGGGGGGTATTTCCTGCCGCGTTGTCCCGGCAAAATCGGGATGTATCTTGGCCTGACAGGTGCAAGGGTCAAGGCTGCCGATTGCCTTTATGCCGGGCTGGCGACGCATGGCGCGGAAAGCGCAAAGCTTGATGCGATCAAGAATGCGCTGGCCAACGCGACGTGGGACGGAGATGATTTCGCCATCGTCGAGGACATCCTTAACAAGCATGAAACGCCGTTAGGTTCAGCGCCACTTTCAGAAATTCGCAGCGAGATCGACCATTGCTTTGCTGGCGACAGTGTCGCGGCGATTTTCGAATCCCTGCAAGGTGCCAATAGCGCGTTTGGGACGGAAACCCTTGAGACATTAAGTGGCAAGTCGCCCACAGCACTTTGCGTCAGTTTCGAGCAGATCCTTCAAGGTGCAGACATGTCGCTGGCAGAGGTCTTGAACATGGAATACCGCTTGGCGCAGCGCATGGTTTGCAAGCCGGACCTGTTTGAAGGGGTCAGGGCAGTGATTATTGACAAGGATCACGCGCCGAAATGGCAACATGGTGATGTTGGTCAGGTCGATCCGAGAGAAGTGGCGGAATACTTTGAAATGCTGCCAGAAGACAAAGAACTGAATCTTTAAAACAGAAACGACGGGAAAATCATTCCGTCAGATGAATACAAAATCAGAACAAAACGCCCGTTTCGGGTGTCAGAGGAGACTTCAAATGGCAAATATCGGTTTTATTGGTCTGGGCAATATGGGTGGCCCGATGGCGGCCAACCTGGTCAAGGCGGGGCACGCGGTGAAGGTTTTCGATCTTTCGGCGGATGCGGTGGCAAAAGCAGAGGATGCCGGCGCAACCAAGGCGGCATCGGTCGCCGATGCCGCCAGCAATGTTGAGTATGTTGTTACGGTTCTGCCAGCGGGTAAACATGTCCTTGCTGTTTATGACGGACCCGATGGTGTCATCGCGCATGCCAAGCAAGGTACTGTTCTGATCGACAGTTCGACAATTGATGTGGACTCGGCGCGCAAGGCATCTGATCTGGCCCGCGCTGCCGGCCTTGGCGTTGTCGATGCTCCGATTTCGGGTGGAACAGCCGGTGCGGCCGCTGGAACCCTGACATTCATGGTTGGTGGCGCGGAAGCCGATTTTGCCAGCGCCGAACCCATTCTGGCTGGTATGGGCAGTAACATCATTCATGCAGGTGACAGCGGTGCCGGGCAGGCGGCAAAGATTTGCAATAACATGGTGCTCGGTGTCAGCATGATTGCTGTTTCGGAGGCCTTCATGCTTGCCAAGCGTCTTGGTCTTGATGCGCAGAAGCTGTTTGAGGTTTCATCCAAGGCATCGGGACAGTGTTGGGCGCTGACAAGCTATTGCCCGGTTCCCGGTCCTGTCCCGGCATCACCGGCCAATCGGGATTACCAGCCGGGCTTTGCGGTTGATATGATGCTCAAGGACCTGAAGCTGGCACAGCAGGCATCGGCATCTGCGGGTGCGACCACGCCGATGGGGGCCCTCGCCGAAAGCCTTTATGCGCTTTATTCCAATGGCGGAAACGGCGGCATGGATTTCTCGGCCATTGTAAAAATGCTGGATGGCGAGAAATAATCAATCCTCAGTGCAGGTCAAGGAAGCGGGTCCGGTTTGCCGGGCCCGTTTTGTTATATGTTGCGTTGTTGGAAAATGGCGGCACAATAGCATCATCCGTATTTTGACAAGATCAGTGCAGCAATGGCCACACGCTATAACACGTCGAACGAAATCTATTTTGAACTGCGCAAGGTGGGTACCTATTTGCGGTGCACAGCGATTGATGGAAAGACCGGTGTCGAAGTGACGGTGGCCGGGCCAATCAGCCGCAATCCCGAACAGCTAAAGCGTGTTGCGGCCCAAAAACTTGAATATGTCCTCAACAAGAAGTGACCTTTTCCGTTCAGTGCCGTTTGCAGTCATCATGTATTGCGCGATCTGGCCTGATTTGGATTAGGTAAACAAAAACGCCGCCCGGGAATTGGGCGGCGTTTTCTGTAATCGGTTTTGCTTGGGCAGGGCGTTATTTCGCCTTGCGACCCAGACCGATTTTCTTGGCGAACTGCGAACGCTGTTTGGCGTAGTTCGGTGCAACCATCGGGTAATCGGATGGCAGCCCCCATTTCGCGCGATATTCGTCCGGCGTAAGGTTGTAGGTCGTCCGCAGATGGCGTTTGAGCATTTTCAGCTTTTTGCCATCTTCAAGGCAGACGATAAAGTCGTCACCAATGGATTTCTTGATCGGGACAGCCGGTTTCAACGGTTCCTGTTCCGGTTCTTTGTCCACTTCGTGTATTTCATCAAGAGAAGCAAAGACGGTTGAAATCAGTTCCGGAATCTGTGCCGCAGCAAGCGCATTGTTGCTGACATACGCAGACACAATGTCGACGGTCATCTGTAAAAGTTCGTCGCGGTCAAGCACGCTGTTCTCAGTTTCAGCCATAATTGAAGTAATCCTTCATTCGGTAAATCAGATTAAACTTAATTCTGTATTCTTCCGATATAGTCAAACAACAGAAAAACACAAGAAGAATTGTTGTTCAATACCTGTATTCAAATAACTATGGGCTGTATTAAGAGAAAATTTTATACTTCGTCATTTCACGCTCATTGATTTTAGGTCCGCATGTAAATGCAACCTGTCCGATTGCGCAATGCTACTGTTTAAATGGCAGGATCGTTCTGTACGGCGATATTACCATTCTGATACCCCAGTTGACCTTGTTGACGGCGATAAAACCGACATATGTGTTCAGTAAGTGGAGCGTCTGAATCAAGGCGGTTTTACTGCGCCCGTTCTGTTTGGAAAACTTGCTGATTTGGGTGAGCTGCGCGTTGGCAGGTTCGACGCTATATGCTACAAGGCGCTCAATTTTAATCTTCTGCTTTGGGATGAAGGCACACCTATGACCGTCAAGACCCTTGCCATTGCTTCCGATCACGGTGGTGTTGAGTTGAAATCAGCAATCTCTGATGCCCTGAAAAAGCGCGGAATTGACGTGCTTGATCTTGGTACAGACGGAACGGCGTCCGTGGATTATCCGGACTTCGCACAAGCGGTTGCCAAAACCATTATCGATGGCAAGGCCGAGGCAGGCATTCTTGTCTGCGGGTCGGGCATCGGCATGAGCATGGCTGCCAACCGTTATCCGGAAATCCGGGCGGCACTGGTTCATGATCGTCTTTCGACTGAACTTTGCCGTCAACATAATAACGCAAATGTCCTGTGCCTTGGTGCGCGCCTTATTGGCGAAGCCACGGCAATGGATTGCGTGGATGCGTTCTTGTCGACCGAATTTGAAGGCGGTCGTCACGAAGGTCGCGTCGCAAAAATGTCCTGCTCCGTCTGATTTTATCGCCATCTGGCATCAACCGGAACGGGCAGGCGGCCCCAAGGGTCGCTCCCCGTCACATCTCATCGAAAGAGGCCCCCGCATGTCGTTCAAAGGCTTTTTCACCACCAGCTTGTCCGAAGCTGATCCGGCACTGTTCAAATCTGTTACCGACGAACTTGATCGTCAGCAGAACCAGATCGAAATGATTGCCTCGGAAAACATCGTTTCCAAAGCAGTTATCGACGCACAGGGCACTGTCCTGACCAACAAATACGCCGAAGGGTATCCTTCGCGCCGTTATTACGGTGGTTGCGAGTATGTTGACGTTGCTGAACAGCTGGCAATTGACCGCGCCAAGGAAATCTTCGGCTGCGAATTTGTCAACGTTCAGCCTCATTCCGGCGCCCAGGCAAACGGTGCGGTAATGCTGGCCCTTTGCAAGCCGGGCGATACCATTCTGGGTATGTCGCTTGATGCTGGTGGTCATCTGACGCACGGTGCGCGTCCGGCCCTGTCGGGCAAGTGGTTCAACGCGGTTCAGTATGGCGTTCGTGAAGATGACCTGACCCTTGATTACGATCAGGTCGAAGCCCTTGCTGTTGAACACAAGCCGGCGCTTATCATTGCCGGTGGTTCGGCCATTCCGCGTCAGATCGATTTCAAGCGTTTCCGTGAAATCGCTGATAAGGTGGGCGCGCTGTTGATGGTTGATATGGCGCACTTCGCTGGCCTGGTTGCCGGTGGCGTTCATCCGAGCCCGCTTCCTTATGCCGATGTTGTTACCACCACCACGCATAAAACCCTTCGCGGTCCGCGCGGCGGCATGATCCTGTCGAACAACCTTGATATCGGCAAGAAGATCAATTCCGCCGTGTTCCCGGGTTTGCAGGGTGGTCCGCTGATGCATGTGATTGCAGCAAAGGCAGTTGCCTTTGGTGAAGCACTGCGTCCGGAATTCAAGGAATACGCACAGCAGGTCGTTGATAACGCCAAGGCGCTGGCCGAAGTCCTCGTCAAACGCGGCTTTGATATCGTGACCGGCGGTACCGATACGCACCTTATGCTGGTTGACCTGCGTCCGAAGGGCCTTAAAGGCAACACGGCAGAAGTCGCACTGGAACGCGCAGGCATCACGTGTAACAAAAACGGTATTCCGTTTGACACCGAAAAGCCGACCATTACGTCTGGTGTGCGTCTTGGTACGCCGGCTGGTACCACGCGTGGTTTCGGTGTTGCCGAATTCCAGCAGATTGGTGAACTGATCGGTGACGTTCTGGATGCCATGGTCGATAGCCCGGAAGGCAATGCCGAAGTCGAAGCCGCCGTCCGTGCGAAGGTTGAAGACCTCTGCAAGCGTTTCCCGATCTATTCCTGATCGATTTGAGGCTTAGATAAAAATATGCGTTGCCCGTTTTGCGGACATACCGATACCCAGGTTAAGGACTCCCGTCCGACCGAAGAGCATCATGCCATTCGCCGTCGCCGGTTCTGTCCTGCCTGTGGTTCACGCTTCACGACATTCGAACGTGTCCAGCTGCGTGAGTTGATGGTTGTGAAAACAGACGGGCAACGCGAATTGTTCGACCGCGACAAGCTGGCGCGGTCAATCTTCCTTGCCTGTCGCAAGCGCCCGATCGAAGACGAACGTGTTGAAAAGGCCCTGAACGGTATTCAACGCCGTCTTGAAAGCAGTGGCGAAAGCGACATTTCCACCGATACCATTGGCGAAATGGTGATGGAGGCGCTTAACGCCCTCGATCAGGTGGCGTATGTACGTTACGCTTCGGTGTACAAGAATTTCCGTGAAGCACGCGATTTTGAACAATTCGTCGAAAAAATGCATGATGGGGAAGAAGAGGCGGACGCAGAGTAATGACAGCCCCCGCGTTTAGCGAAGACGACCGGCATTTCATGCGGGTCGCATTGAGCCTGTCAAAACGCGGTTTGGGAAATGTCTGGCCGAACCCGTCGGTTGGCTGTGTCCTTGTTTCTTCCGATGGGATCATCGTCGGGCGCGGTCACACGCAACCTGGCGGTCGCCCGCATGCCGAACGCGTTGCCCTTGATATCGCCGGTGATCGGGCCCGTGGGGCCACCGCCTATGTCACCCTTGAACCCTGCAGCCATGTTGGCAAAACGCCGCCCTGTGCAACCGGTCTTATTGAAGCCGGGGTGTCGCGCGTTGTCAGCGCACTGACTGACCCTGATCCGCGTGTATCGGGCAGAGGGCACAAAATGCTGCGTGATGCGGGTATTCAGGTTGATGTCGGGCTTTATACCGACGAGGCCCGGCGTGTGAATGAAGGTTTTCTGTCGAAGGCTGAGCGTTCCCGTCCGTTTGTCACCCTTAAACTGGCATCAACCCTTGATGCGCGGTCCGCTACCGTGAATGGTGAAAGCCAGTGGATTACCGGCCCGGCGGCACGCGAAGCTGGCCATGTTCTGCGTGCCAACCATGATGCCATTCTGGTTGGGGCCAAAACCGTTATTGCTGATGATCCGAGTTTGACCTGTCGCCTTGCCGGGCGGGAGTATCATTCCCCGGTGCGTGTCATTCTGGACCGGACAGGCGACGTGCCGGTTGCAGCAAATCTTGTTCAGACCGCAATTGATGTGCCGACATGGTTGGTAACGACAGAGCGGAATTTCGCCGAACTATCGGAAAAATTTGCAAAAACTTCGCTAAAAGTGATTGCTGCGGGGTGCGCAGACGATCATCTGGACCTACATGACGTCATGCGCAAGTTGGCAGACAAAGGTCTGACACGTGTCCTTGTTGAAAGCGGCGGCAACCTTGCTGCTGGTTTGATCAAGGCCGGTCTTGTTGACCGCATTATTCATTTCGTCGCGCCATCTTTGATCGGTGGCGATGGCAAGGCAGTGATAGCAGAACTTGGCCTGAACAAGCTTGCTGAGGCACCGCATTTCGAACGCACTTCGACTCAGAAGCTGGGTCAGGATATTGCGGTAACTTACGAAAAAATAACGGAATAAATGAATGTTTACTGGCATCATCACCGACATTGCAACGGTTCGTGCAATTAAGAAGACAGGCGACACCCGGTTCGAGTTCACGACATCCTTTGATACGTCGAAGATTGTTCTGGGGGCGTCAATCGCATGCAACGGTGCCTGCATGACCGTGGTTGAAACAGGCGATGACTGGTTTGCGATCGAAGCGTCGGCAGAAAGCCTGTCACGCACGACGCTTGGTGATCTTTCTGTCGGGTCCAAGGCCAATCTTGAGCAAGCAACCCGCGTGGGTGATGAGCTGGGTGGGCATATCGTTTCGGGACATGTCGATGGTGTCGCTATCCTGACCAAGCGTGTGCCCGAGGGGGACTCTTTGCGCCTGACATTCGAAGTGCCGGATGAATTCGCGAAATATATCGCATCCAAAGGATCGGTCACGCTTGAAGGTGTCTCATTGACCGTCAATGAGGTTGACGGGAACACGTTTGGTATCAATCTGATACCTCATACCCAAACCGAAACCACATTGGGTTCGAAACAGCCGGGCGACCGGATCAACTTCGAAATCGACATGCTGGCACGCTATGTCGCGCGTATGCTGGGCAAGGATTGATAAATAATGCCGCACAATTACCTTTCGCCAATCGAAGATGTCATTGAAGAAGCCCGCAATGGCCGGATGTTTATTCTGGTTGATGACGAGGACCGCGAAAACGAGGGCGATCTGGTCATTCCGGGCCAGATGGCAACCCCGGATGCGATCAATTTCATGGCGACCCATGGCCGCGGCCTGATTTGCCTGACGCTTGAGTCTGCGCGCTGCGACGAACTTGGCCTGACAATGATGAGCGCCCATAACGGCACCCGCCATGAAACGGCCTTTACCGTCTCGATCGAAGCCAAGACCGGCGTTACCACCGGGATTTCGGCGCCGGATCGTGCGCGCACGGTGGCGGTTGCGATTGATCCCAATGCCGGACGCCACGACATCGTAACACCGGGTCATGTCTTTCCGCTGCGTGCCCGTCCGGGCGGGGTGCTTGTCCGTGCCGGCCATACTGAAGCGTCGGTGGATATCGCACGTCTTGCCGGGTTGAACCCGTCTGGCGTTATTTGCGAGATCATGAGTGATTCGGGTGAAATGGCGCGCCTGCCGGAGCTCGTTGAATTTGCCAAGAAGCATGATCTTAAAATCGCGCAGATTGCCGATTTGATCCGCTATCGTCGCAAGCATGAAAAGGTCGTTCAGCGTAAAGCGACAACCAAGATCAAAAGTGTGAATGGTGGCGAGTTTGACATGCATCTTTATGTCAATAACGTCACGTATGCAGAACACATCGCGCTGGTCAAAGGTGACATTTCCGATGACGCACCTGTGCTGACGCGGGTGCATGCGCTGAATGTCATCGAAGATGTTCTGGGTGATACTCAAACCGAACATCAGGGGCAGCTTGCGGCTGCCATGCGTCAGATTGGCGAGGAGGGCCGTGGCGTCGTCGTTCTTATTCGCGAACCCCGTCCCAATACCCTGTCATCGTCAATTGCCAAACTGATTGAACTGAATGGCGGCGATGGCGATGCCCTGCGTCAGGAACTGGCAGACGAGAACGGCGATGGCGATTTGCGTGATTACGGCGTCGGTGCGCAAATCTTGCACGATCTTGGCATTCGCGACATGATTCTGCTTTCAAATACCAAACGCCACATTGTAGGACTTGACGGCTTCGGTCTAAATCTGGTTGATCAGCGTCCGCTTGTCGTCTCGGAGGAATAAAATCATGAGCAACGCCCCCCACATTCTGATTGTGGATGCGCCTTATTACACACATATCGTCGAAGACCTTGTTAAAGGGGCCGCATCGACGCTTGAAGCTGGTGGCGCAACGTGGGACCGTATTTCGGTTTCGGGTGCGTTTGAGGTGCCAATCACCATCCGGTATGCTGTACAGTCGATGGAAGAGCTGGCAACCGGTCCGCGCTATGATGGTTATCTTGCGTTGGGCTGCGTAATTCGCGGCGAAACCACGCACTATGATCACATTTGCGAAGAAGCCAATCGGGCACTGATGCAGCTTTGCCTTGAATATAAATTGGCGATCGGCAATGGCATCCTGACCGTCGAGAATGAAGCACAGGCACTTGCACGCGCCAAAGCTGACGAAAAGAACAAGGGTGGCGAGGCTGCCAAGGCTGTTCTGCGTCAGATTGAAGTTCAAAACCATTTTGGAATACATCACAAGTAATGACCGATAAACCAAAGGCATCAGCCGCACAGCGGCGCAGCGCGGCGCGTTTTGCCGCTATTCAGGCGCTTTATCAGGCAGAGCTGTCGCAACTGTCGGCTGCTGATATTGTGCGCGAATATTCCGATTTCCGCCTTGATGGGACGGGTGGTCGCGATATCGAAGTCCCCAACGAAGACCTGATTGATCCGGATCGCGGTTTCTTTGCCGATCTGGTGCAAGGTGTTGCCGCGCGGATGGTTGATATTGACGCGATGATTAATGGTGCCCTTGAAAAAGGCTGGACCACGCAGCGTCTTGAAACGGTTCTGCGCAGCATTTTGCGTGCGGGCACTTATGAGCTGATCGCGCGCGAAGACGTGCCGATGCGGGTCGTGATTACGGAATATGTCGATGCGGCACATTCGTTCTTTGATGAGAACGAGCCAAAGTTGGTCAATGCCGTACTTGACCGGATCGGGAAGACCCTGCGTCCCGGTGAAGCCGGACAACATTGATATGGCAGCGCGATCCGGCGAATTTGAACTGATCGCGCGCCATTTTGCGCCCATCGCGCAAAGTGATCCAGCCGCATTGTCCTTGAAGGATGATGCGGCTGTGTTTTCTCCGCCTGCCGGGCATGAGGTTGTTGTGACAACTGATGCGCTGGTGGCGGACGTCCATTTCCGAAGCATTGATGATCCCGATCTGATCGCAAAAAAGGTTCTGCGCGTGAACCTGTCTGATTTGGCCGCAATGGGCGCCAAACCGGGCGGCGTGGTTCTGAGTGCGGGCTACAATCGTGATCTGTCCGATGAATGGGTCGAACAGTTTGCCAAGGGCTTTGGCCAAGATTGCAAATCGTTTGGCGTATCGCTTTGGGGTGGCGATACCGTTGTGACCCCGGGTCCGACATTTTTCAGCCTGACCGCGTTTGGCTATGTCCCGGCGGGACGTGCGCTGAGACGTGATATGGCAAAGCCGGGGGATGTTCTGGCTGTGACCGGCACCCTGGGGGACGCGGCCCTGGGGCTGGCGGTTTTGAATGATGAATTCCCTGAGCTGGACAAGGACTTGGCAGCGTATCTGCAAGACCGATACTTGTTGCCAAAGCCGCGTCTTGATGAAAGTGCGGTTTGTTCTGCGGCAAATATCCGCTTGGCAGCAATGGATGTCTCTGATGGATTGGCGGGTGATTGCCGCAAAATCTGTGCTGCGTCAAATGTCGGGCTTGTCATCAATCGCGATGCAATCCCGCTTTCTGATGCAGCAAAGAGCATCGTGGATGTTGATGAAAGTCAGTGGGAGCGCGTTCTTGCTGGTGGTGACGATTATGAGCTGCTGATTGCCGGATCGCCGGACGATATTGCCGCACTTGGCGATATGGTAACCGTCATCGGTGGCGTGACCGACGAGGTCGGCACTGTGTCACTGGTCGGGGTAGATGGCAAAATGGCCGAACTCGCAGATAGCGGGTTCGACCATTTTAAATAACGGCAAGGATGTTCGCGGGTTCAACGGGCTTATTGCCCTTCGCTGAACCGGCCCAGGTTGCCAAACAGCTGTTGCAGAATCGTGATTTCACGACCGGCGGTCGGCGTCACACGGTCTGTCGGGATGACCGGTTTGCCGTCCTCAAGGTCATATTCGCTGAGGATTTCGACGCGGTTGGCCGCATCAAAACTGATCAGGATAACCTTTTGTTCGACTGTTTCAGGTTCGAAAAAGGCGACGGTTTCGGTCACGCTTGAGATGTAAAGCCAGACATTTTCGTCAAAGGCCGCAACCGAGGACGGCGAACCCAGAATGTTGGTGACATCACCCTTGGTCGATTCTCCGACAGAGATCTGTTCAAGCTGTTCTGGTTCCGGCGCGTTACCGCGGGTCGCAATTCTGGGGCTGCAGGCAGCGACAAAGGCAATGGCCAGTCCTGCCAGCATGATCAGGGGAATGCGGGTAGTTTTGTTATGCATGAAGCTCACCTGAGCGACCCTCTTGTTGAAGCCAAACCGGAATTGCCTTGAGTTTCTGCGCGAGGCGCATGATATTGCCGGGCAATGAATGGGGCAGACATGCCCCAATGAGATTTACGGCATTCTGCGTGCCATGACAGGAATGTCAACGAAGGAGTGTTACTGTTGTTTGGATGGCTAAAGAAAAAGGACCGCAAGCAAACTGCTGCGTTCGAACTTTACACGGCAATGGTAACCCAAGCGCGTCAGCCAGACTTTTATGCAAAGCTGGGTGTGCCCGACACGTTGGAAGGTCGTTTTGACCTTATCCTTGTTCATGCCTTCATTCTGTTTCGCCGTCTTAAGGCCGACGATGGCGACCGTGATCTTGCCCAGCACATCTTTGATGTGATGTTTGCCGACCTTGACCAGAATATGCGCGAAATGGGGGTTGGAGATGTCGGCATCCTTAAACGGATCCGAAAAATGTCTGAATCCTATCATGGTCGCATTGTTGCCTATGAAGAGGGTGTTCAGTCGGGCGCAGCCGAGCTTGCCGCCGCTCTGAACCGCAACCTTTATGCTGATTGTGATGCCAGTGACGCACAACTGATGGCGATGGTTGGTTATGTGCATGACGCACTGGCCAAGCTTGAAAATCAAACCATTTTGCAAATGCAGAACGGCGCGGTGCATTTCCCCGAAGTGCCCGATGTCGCCGTGTCTGAACCGCAATAGAAAGAAAGACCTGATGTCTGATAAATTTACTCCCGAGTTTTCCCGAATTGTCAAAACCGAAGAGATGGTCAGTGGCAAAGAGAAACTTGTCGTTGAAGCCAATGAAAAAGAGCGCGCCGCCCTTGCTGAACGGTTCGAGCTGGTGTCCATCAATAGCCTTCGGGCCGAACTTGAAGTCAAGACAGCGTCAAATGGCGAAGTCACAGTACGTGGCCCGATGAGTGCCGAAATCGTCCAAAACTGTGTCGCGACCCTCGAGCCAGTGCCGGAAACGGTCGAGGATACGGTGGAAGTCCTGTTTTCCCCGCATGTGTCCGAAGATGACATGCCGTCAAACCCGGATGATCTTGAAAACCTGTCCGAAGAAGAACTGATGGCGTTGCTCGAACAGCCAGAGCCGCTGGTAGATGGCAAGATTGATCTTGGTGAAGTGGTCGCACAGTTTCTGGCCGTTGCGATGGACCCGTATCCGCGCAAGGACGATGCCGAGTTGCCGGAATCGATCCAGTCCGAAGAAGAGGCTGACGCCGACAAACCTAATCCGTTTGCCCAGCTGGCAGGTCTTAAAGAGCAGCTTGAAAAGAAAAAATAGTGGTCATTGGGACCGGAACGTCTGATGATTAGGCGTGATGAATATGCCGGTATTTACCGGCATTTCACTTTTGAACGGCATTATGACTGTGTTTCAGCTGTTGTACTGTTGGTCGCCTGACTCGGCTTTACCTTGTATCTGGTGGAGAATTCCGGTAATTACGGGCGTTCCGGCCTATGGATGACGGGCTTGTCCCAATTGGCTTGTCTGCCGGGTATCCGGTTCAGAGATTTTAGAACAACCATAAGAGAATACGTTGCCTGAACAGGTTTGCATATCACTTGACGCGATGGGAGGAGACCACGCGCCTGAGATGGTTTTGGCTGGTGCCGAAATTGCGCTCAAGCGGCTGCCCCATCTCAAGTTTCTGATGTTTGGTGATGAAGCGCGGCTCAAACCGCTGCTGGCCAAGTATCCAACGCTGGAGGCTGTCAGCGAAATCCGCCATGCGTCCCAGGAAGTCTCGATGGAAGACAAACCTTCCGTCGCGCTACGCCAGCGCCGGGATTCCAGCATGCGTCTTGCCATCAATGCTGTGAAAGAGGGAGACGCACAAGGTGTGATCTCTGCCGGGAATACCGGTGCATTGATGGCCATGGCCAAGTTTGTCCTTAAGACCGTTCGCGGGATCGACCGCCCGGCAATTGCGACTTATATGCCAACGCAGCGTGGCGAAACAGTCATGCTTGATCTTGGCGCGAATATCGAATGCGACGAGCACAACCTTGTGCAGTTTGCCCTGATGGGCGAGGTATTTACCCGCATTCTGTTCGGTCTTGAAAAACCGTCTGTCGGGTTGCTCAATGTTGGTATCGAAGAGCTCAAGGGCAATGAATCGGTCAAGAAAGCCGCAGCAATCCTGCGCGAAATTGATTTGCCGATCCGATTTGAGGGGTTTGTCGAGGGGGATGACCTTGCCAAGGGGACCGTTGATGTCATTGTGACCGACGGTTTTACCGGCAACGTCGCACTGAAAACCGCGGAAGGCACTGCGCGCCTGCTGGTGCATTTCCTGCGTGAAACCTTCAAAAGTTCTTTCTTTGCCAAGATCGGTTATCTTCTTGCCCGTCGCTCGTTGCAGCGTTTCCGTGACCGGATGGATCCGCGCCGTTACAACGGCGCGATGTTGCTTGGGCTGAACGGTATTGCGGTCAAAAGCCATGGGGGCACCGACGCACTCGGGTTCTCCAATGCCATCGGGGTTTGTCACGACCTGATCGTCAATAACCTCAATGACAGCATCAAGCATGAACTTTCCGTATTTGAAGAGGCCATGAGCGGCCTTGAAGATGCGGAGCAAGAAGATGTTGCCGTTCCTGTTGGTCAAACCAACTGATTAACCCACCAGAAAACAGAAAGCCGGCGGTTCCCATATCATGACAATTCGTTCTCGCATTATTGGTTGCGGTTCATATCTACCTGCAAACGTTGTAACCAATGATGATCTGGCCAAGCGCGTCGACACGTCAGATGAATGGATCGTTGCGCGGACCGGTATCCGTCAGCGCCATATTGCTGCCGAGGGGGAAACTACCAGCGATCTGGCCTTTGCCGCAGCGAACAAGGCGATGGAGCATGCCGGTGTCACGTCAGAAGACATCGACCTGATCATCGTGGCAACCGCAACGCCCGACAATACGTTTCCCGCAACCGCTACCAAGGTGCAAAACCGCCTTGGGGTCAAAGGTTTTGCCTTTGATGTACAGGCCGTATGTTCCGGTTTTATTTACGCGCTGACGACCGCGGATATGTATATCCGCAACGGTCAGGCCAAAACTGCCCTTGTCATCGGTGCAGAGACCTTTTCGCGTATTCTTGACTGGGAAGACCGCCGGACTTGTGTGCTGTTTGGTGACGGTGCCGGTGCGGTTGTTGTTCAGGGCGTTGAAGGCAAAGGCACGATGGAAGATGTCGGCATTCTTGCCAATCGCCTGCATTCCGATGGCAGCAAATACGAACTTCTGTATGTCGATGGTGGGCCGTCTGCCACGCAAACGGTAGGTCATCTTCGCATGGAAGGTCAGGAAGTCTTCCGCCATGCTGTGACCAACCTCGCCAGTGTGATCCGCGAGGTTCTGGCCGACACGGGGCTTGAGCCAAATGACATTGATTGGCTTGTGCCGCATCAGGCCAACCAGCGTATCCTTGACAGCACCGCGCGCAAGTTTGGTATTTCCAAAGACAAGGTGGTCGTGACGGTCGATCGTCATGCCAATACGTCTGCGGCATCAATTCCGTTGGCACTGGCTGAAGCGGTTCATGACGGACGCGTTAAGCGCGGTGATATCGTCGTGCTTGAAGCCATGGGCGGCGGGTTCACATGGGGTGCATCGCTGGTGCGCTGGTAAGCACGCACGTACTTGCGCGGAATGGCTCAAAAACACGTGAAATTCTTAATTTTCACAACATTCCGTCAAAAAGCAGTGTATCCTGTTGATATTGACTGATTTCGCTACCAGATATAGCCTTGTAAATTAAGTCCCGTAATTAGGAGGCGGCCTGTCATGTCGGAAACAACGATTACCCGTGCGGATCTCGCTGAAGCCGTTTACCAAGAAGTAGGTCTGTCGCGGAACGAGTCCGCCCAGCTGCTGGAAACTGTTCTTGATGAAATTTCGTCTGCCTTGATCAAGGATGAAGTCGTGAAAATTTCCTCGTTCGGAAGTTTCTCGGTTCGTCAGAAAGGACAACGCATCGGTCGGAACCCGAAAACGGGTGAGGAAGTGCCGATCCTTCCGCGTAAGGTGCTTGTCTTCCGACCGTCACAGGTCCTGAAAGCCCGCATTAACGCTTAAGAAAAAGACTCATGAAAACGAACTTGGGGGCTGCGGCGGGGAATTCCCGCCGGACAGCAAAGTCCGACTCTGCTTTTCGTACAATTAGCGAGGCTGCAAAGGAGCTTGGTCTTCAGCAGCACGTTTTGCGGTTCTGGGAATCCAAATTCCCGCAGATCCAGCCGATGAAGCGAGCAGGGGGGCGACGTTACTATCGGCCCGAAGATATTGATTTCCTTGCTCATATTCGAACCCTTCTGCACGATCAGGGTTTCACGATCAAAGGCGTTCAAAAGCTTCTGGATCAGAATAAGGGCAAGTTGCCTTCCGAGATCGCTGTTGCGGGACAAGAGGCTGACACGCGTCCTTCGGACGGGGTGCTAAGTGATGTCGCACCAATGAAGACGGGTGTTTCAGCTTCAGATAAAGCCGCACTGAAAGCTGTTTTGGGCGAACTTGAAGAACTTCAGGTGATCTTGCGGACAGGCCTGCAGGACACCAAAAAAAATCCTTAAAAACCATTTGCGTCTTTGGCGTGGCGCCGCTATTTATCGAGCCGCGCCAAACGGCGCATCTTTACGGTCGGAGCGTGGCGCAGCCTGGTAGCGCACCTGCATGGGGTGCAGGGGGTCGGAGGTTCGAATCCTCTCGCTCCGACCAATTATCTCTCTTCCATGATTAGTTGATTGTTCGCTTCCTGCGGTGCTAGGGCATCAACCGGGCGAGAACTTCTATGTCTGCGGTTTCGTCAGCCAATCGAATCAGAATAATTTCGCCCGATCGCGGAAAAATTCCAGTCAGCGCCGTAATATTGACCTGATGGGTGACCAGTAATCGTTTTTCGCCGTCGGCCAGACCGGCCAGTAGCTGTTTGATTTTACGGGTTTGCGTCGGTTCGGTGCTTCGGTCCCGGAAGAACGAATTAAGTGCGGGTTCTTCGGCGACCGGTCCAACATCAAGTAATCTTGCTGTATCAACACAGCGGCACCACTGGCTGGTCATTACAGAGCTGATTAGAATCCCTTTACTGCGTATGACATTTCCAGTGTTGCGGGCCTGTTCCCGGCCGGTTTCATTAAGGTTGCGTTGGGTTGAGCAATCACCAAGCGTAAAATTCGCCGGATCGCCAGTCCCGGGCGCGATGGCATGACGCATCAGGGCATGTACGCCGTCAGACTTCCATATTTGCCATGCGTCTTCCGCAGCAGAAACAGGGAGGGTGGAAAGGATCAATAAAGCCAGAAAGCTGGCGATCCGAAGTATGTTTGGAAGCAAAATCGACATAATCCTTACCCATCTCGCGTACGAAGGAAGATGAGTCTGATACCTGAAATCAGGGGTTTCGGATCAAAAAGGGGCGGATTTTGATCCCAATGTGTGCGAAAAGCAGGAGTTCATGGCGGTATTAGGCGCCCGCGCTGGCGACACGACGCCCTTCATCTGTCAATTTGCAGATCAGCCAGTCCGGCTTGACCGGATTGTCAAACCAGGGTGCTGCCCAACCATGATCAATGCAGCTTCGAACTGTTTTCTCGCTGATCTGTTTGCCGTTGCCATCGAACAACGGCAATTTGCCGCCGGGCTGGCTTAGCCCGCGACGTAGCCATTCAAGTTGCACGTCTGTCGGTTTCGAATGTTTTTTCCCCGCCATCGGTACTCCCCGCACCGTTATGATATGATTGGTGATACAAACATTAGATGTTGGTCAGTGTGACGGATAATCAACCATGGAGCAATCGCAATGACGCCAGAAGAGTTCCAACCAAGCGAGATGTCATTTCTGTATATCACGGTGCCTGACATGGAGATCGCGCGGGTGATTGCAGGTGGGGCGATCCGCGAGAAGCTGGCGGCCTGTGCGAATGTATTGCCGCAAATGACAGCGATCTATGAGTGGGATGGCGATGTCGAGGAAGAAAGCGAAGTCGTCGTCATTCTGAAAACATCAAAAACGACGGCCTTTGAACTGGCACAATGGGTCGAGGATCATCATCCCTATGAAGTTCCCTGCATCCTGGAGCTGCCTTTGGGAAGGGGGAATCATGACTATGTTTCGTGGTTGCAAACCCAGCTGGGATCAAGATCACGGCTGATGTGATTGCATCTGGAAGACATGGCGCCTAGGATGGCGCAAATTTAGTCCTTGGATGATACGAGTTAATGAATCACCTAACCAAAATGGCCCTCGAGATGGGGCCGTTGATCCTGTTTTTCGGCGTCAACGCGACGACCAATCTGATGACGGCAACCGCTGTTTTTGTTGTTGCGACGGTTGTTGCCCTTGCAACATCTTATGCGCTGGCGCGTACCATTCCGGTCATGCCGTTGATTGGCGGGGTGTTTGTCATCGTGTTTGGCGGCTTGACGCTGTATCTTGATGACGAACTGTTTATCAAGATCAAGCCGACCATTGTGAACCTTTTGTTCGCCAGCATCCTGTTTGTCGGCCTTGCAGCAGGGAAATTGTTCCTGAAGCTGGTTCTGGAAAGCGCATTCAAGGCGACCGACGAAGGGTGGCGCATCCTGACCTGGCGCTGGGCGTTCTTCTTTGTGTTTCTGGCCGTCGTCAATGAAATCGTCTGGCGGAATTTCTCGACCGATACGTGGGTGGCATTCAAGGTCTGGGGGATCATGCCGATCACCATGGTGTTTGGCATGGCACAGGTGCCGGTTTTGATGAAGCACCAGCTGCCTGAAGAAGAAGGCGGCGAGGCGGCGTCGTAGGACCTCGGTGGTGTCCAGATAACGTTGAAAAAACAAAGGGCAGGATGATGATCCTGCCCTTGTTATTTGTTGATGGTCGGTCTGACTAGCTGATCGGAAGGGCGATGCTGACGGCGGCCTGTGCCGCAATGCCTTCTTCGCGTCCGGTAAAGCCGAGCCGTTCGGTCGTGGTGGCTTTGACATTGACCCGGTCGACATCAATCTCGAGGATTTCGGCAACCTTTTGACGCATTGCTGGCGTGTACGGCCCGATTTTCGGGCGTTCGCAAATCAGTGTCACGTCGACATTCACAATCCGTCCGTCACGCTTGCGCACAAGGTCCGCCGCATGTTTGAGGAAGATGTCGGACGCAGCACCTTTCCATTGCATGTCACTTGGCGGGAAGTGCTGGCCAATGTCGCCTTCGCCGATCGCACCAAGAATGGCATCGGTCAGTGTGTGCAAGCCGACATCTGCGTCGGAGTGGCCCTCCAGGCGGGCGGTGTGGGGGACTTTAACGCCGCACAGGATACAATGATCACCCGGGGCAAAGCGGTGAACATCAAATCCAGTGCCAGCCCGGTATTCTTCTTGCGACATGTGCGCTGTTTCCTTGTTATCAAAATCCGCCCAGCTTTGCGCGCGACCAAAATCATCACGATGGGTGATTTTGTCATTGTTGGTGGTGCCCGCGACGCAGATTACATCCAGCTCCATAGCTTCAAGCAGGGCAGCGTCATCGGTAAATTCCTGACCTTCGAATTTCTCGTGGGCCGCCAATATGATATTGAATTCAAACCCTTGCGGTGTTTGCGCCCGCTTAAGGCTATCACGGGGAATGGTGCGGGTAATCACTCCGTTTGTGTCGGTCTGCTTGATGGTGTCTGCCACAGGCAGGGTCGGTATCGCACCGGAATGGGTCTTAAGTGCCGTCGTGACCCGATCAATGACGTCATCGGAAATGCCCGGGCGTGCTGCATCATGGATCAACACACTATCGGGCGCCTTGATCGCGAGTGCGCGCAATCCGTTGAGGACCGATTGCTGTCTTGTGTCGCCACCCGCCACCGGCGCGGGCAGTGAAATTGTCTCGCCCAAAGACGCGGTTGCGCTTTCATACCAGCTTTGATGCGCCGGATTGTAGACCACCTGAATAAGGTCGGGATCGGTATGTCGTGCAAAACATTCAATGCAGTGCGCAAGAATGCTTTTGCCGCCAAGCATGTGATATTGTTTTGGTATTGGGTCGCCAAATCTGCTACCGCTGCCGGCAGCAACGATGACAACGCCTGTTTTTTGGGTCATAAACATAATGCCATGGCTTGTCTGAATTGCGCCGCAGGCTATCTTTCTGCGAGGGTTTTGCCAAGTCGGCAAATGCAATATCGGGGGCGTTTCGTGCCCCTAAGACCAAGATGGGTTCCAAGATGCTTGCTGCATATATCCATATCCTTGCCCTGTTGCCCCTGACCGGGCAGATCATGCGTGCTGAACCACGTCGGGACGTTTGGCTATACGCATCGATTTGTCTGGCGGCATTGGGCACAATGGTTTTGTTGGGCGTTACCGGCGAGGAAGTCCAGTCGCGCGGTTTCGCAGCGGCGTTGCATTGGTCGGAACTGACCGTGATCATGATTTTTGGCGGGCTGGTAATTTGCAAGGGCCCCCATCAAGTATGGCGGCTGGCAGGCTACATTGGCGGTTACCTGCTTCTTTTCGCTATTTTAGCCGCAATCTTCCGCCTTATTGGCGATAACGACCCTAAAACAGTGAATGGGCCTGCACTCTATTCCGGTTGGCTTTGGGCCCATATCGGCAGTTCACTGATCACCTATGCGCTGGTTACTTTGGCAGCCATTGCCGCGATGGCCTATGTGGTTCAGGAATATGCCCTTAAAAAGCGCAAACCAACCCGCTGGAGCCGACGTTTGCCGCCATTGCGTGACAGTGAATACATGTTGGTCGGCTTTTTGAAATGGTCGGCATGGGTGCTGATCATCGGGATTATATCAGGTTTTGCATTACGGTACGTCGAAGGCCACAGCCTGTGGGAGATTGACCACAAGATGCTGCTAACCTTGCTTGGCTTTGCGACCATCTGCATTCTGATCTTTATCCACGAACGATCAACCTTGCGCGGCAGAATGGCAGTGCGTTTCGTGCTTGGTGCCTGGCTGCTTCTCACCTTGGCATTTCCGGGTGTTCGATTGGTGACCGGCTATATCGTAGGCTAGTCCGCAAACCGTTGGTTTGTAGTTCTGTTGCCCAATTTTTGCGATCACTTTGGTTATGTATGCATAATTGCTAGTCATAAATCAGGGTCGCTGATCGGTCTCCGGGGGCCGGACGCGTTTAACTCGGTTGAATTTTCCACGGTTTTTCTTCGAATTATCAGGTTTGACGCTACGAATTTGCGCGGATGCGCCGAGAGTTGTTGCATGTCGTGCCCAGTTTTATTAATCTGCCCAAGTTTTAGGCAATTGGAATTCCTTCATGTCATTGCAGATCGGTTCTGTACATGTGCCAGAGAATGTTGTGCTGGCACCCATGTCAGGTGTGACTGACCTTCCGTTTCGGCAGCAGGTGCGCCATTTTGGCGGACATCTTGTTGTGTCCGAAATGATTGCGTCCGATGCCATGACCCGCATACAGCGACATGAGAAGGAAGTCCGCAAAATGAATGGCGATTGCGCGGCCGAAAGCCCGCTTTCTGTTCAACTTGCTGGCACCGAGCCCGAAGAAATGGCTGAAACGGCCAGGATGAACGAGGCCCGCGGCGCCATGATCATTGACATCAATATGGGGTGTCCGGCCAAAAAGGTGACCAAGGGGTATGCCGGGTCGGCCCTGATGCGCGATGAAAAGTTGGCCGCAGACATTATCAAGGCGACTGTTGACGCGGTTTCAGTGCCAGTGACGCTTAAAATGCGTCTGGGCTGGGATGATGACAACCGTAATGCCCCGGCATTGGCCCGCATTGCCGAGGATCTCGGGATTGCGATGCTGACCATCCATGGTCGCACGCGTTGCCAGTTCTATAAGGGTGAAGCTGACTGGGATGCGATCGCACTGGTGAAAGATGCGGTATCAATCCCTGTTCTGGGCAATGGGGATGTCAACAGCGAGGAAGATGCCAAGGAACTTCTGGATCGGTCTGGCGCCGACGGCGTTATGATTGGCCGTGGTGCGCAAGGGCGCCCGTGGTTCCTTGCACAGGTTTCTAATTATCTCAAAACCGGTCAAAAACTTCCGTCACCTGGGCTTGAGGTTCAGCTTGAAACCATCCTGCGTCACTATGACGCGATGATTGAGCATCATGGACGTCAGGGTGTTCGGATCGCCCGCAAGCATCTGGCATGGTATTGCAACAGCTTGCGGAACGCGACGGAATTCCGTCGTGTTGTCAATGTGTTGGATGATCCGGCAGAAGTTAAAGATCAGGTTCGGGCATTTTACGAACCTTTGATCGAAACCAAAATCAAACTGGATCAGGAAGCAGCCTGATCGCTTCATAACAATAATATGGCGACGGTCAAAACACGTCGTCGGGGAAGATATGCATGAGACTGGGATTTGGAAAAGGCAATGGGGTTGACCCGACCGGCGTTCTAAACGCCATTGCCAGTGCTGTTGTCGTCGCCAACAGGGATGGCAAGATCAAGTTCGTCAATCAGGCGACTGAGCAGCTGTTCAACACGAGCTCAAGCGTGTTGTGCCGCAGTAATCTGACGGACTTTATCCCGCAGGACAGCCCGGTATTCTCCTTGATCAAGCAGGCCGTTGATGAGGCAACCCTGGTTGCCGACCACAATCTGCTGATCGAAAGCCCCAAGATTGGCAAACACACGGTCAACCTAACTGTGGGGTCGATGCCCGACGACAGCGAATGTGCAGTTTTGACCTTTGAGCCGCGATCCATCGCCCAAAAAATCGACAACCAGTTGCTGAGCCGGAATTCGGCCCGGTCTGTCAGCGCAATGGCGGCGATTCTGGCCCACGAAATCAAAAACCCGCTTTCGGGTATTCGTGGTGCAGCCCAGTTGCTTGAGCAAACCAGCAACGAAGATGACCGCGTCTTGACACGTCTGATTTGCGATGAGGCGGACAGGATTGTTGAGCTGGTTGACCGGATGGAGATTTTCTCCGACAAGCCGCTGGAGCGTGGGGCAGTTAATATCCATACTGTGCTCGAACATGTGCGTCGTTTGGCAGAAAACGGGTTTGGCAAGAACCTGACCTTCGAGGAAATTTACGATCCGTCCTTGCCGCCGGTATTTGGCAATCGCGATCAGCTTGTTCAGGTGTTCCTTAACCTGATTAAGAACGCCGGCGAGGCGGTTGATCCCAAGGATGGCAAAATCACCATTTCGACACGTTATCAGCATGGCGTCCGACTTGCCGTTGCTGGCGGTGATGCACGTGTTCATTTGCCACTTGTGGTATCGGTGCGTGACAACGGCCCGGGCATTCCGCAAGACATGCGTGAAAGTCTGTTTGACCCGTTTGTCACAACAAAGCCGACCGGTTCGGGGCTTGGCCTTGCGCTGGTTGCGAAAATTATCAATGACCATGGTGGTGTGATTGAAGTGAAAGATGTGCCTGGGGGAGGCGCAGAGTTTCAAATCATGCTGCCGATATACAATCGGGCACTGGCCGAAGGGGCATCTGACCCGGTCATAATCAAAAACAGGGAAGAAACCGCATGAGTACCAGCCCTGCGAGAATTCTGGTTGCCGACGATGATCGGGCCATTCGCACTGTCCTGACGCAGGCATTGTCGCGTCAGGGGCATGAAGTCCGCAGTACCGGCCATGGCCGTACCCTTTGGGACTGGATCGCCGACGGGGACGGCGACCTTGTGATTACCGATGTCATGATGCCCGACGAGAACGGCCTTGATATGGTGCCGCGTATTCGCAAGCTGCGCCCAGATCTTCGCGTGATCGTCATGAGCGCCCAGAACACCTTGATGACCGCGGTAAAAGCAGCCCAGCGCGGCGCATTTGAATACCTGCCAAAACCATTTGACCTCAATGAGTTGATGGGGATTGTTGATCGGGCACTTGAGACGCCGCAAGAAAGCGAGAAGGGCGAGGAAGAGGACGAAGAGGGCGATGATCGCCTGCCATTGATCGGTCGTTCGCCGGCAATGCAGGAAATCTATCGTGCGCTTGCCCGGCTGATGAATACCGACCTGACCGTGATGGTCACGGGTGAAAGCGGAACGGGCAAGGAACTTGTTGCGCGCGCACTGCATGAATATGGCGGTCGTCGCCATGGACCTTTCGTTGCGATCAACATGGCTGCCATCCCGCGCGAACTGATTGAAAGCGAGCTTTTCGGCCACGAAAAGGGCGCCTTTACCGGTGCAAATGAGCGCAAGGTCGGACGGTTTGAGCAGGCCGAAGGCGGCACCCTGTTCCTTGATGAAATCGGCGACATGCCGCTTGAGGCGCAAACACGTTTGCTGCGTGTCTTGCAGGAAGGTGAATATACCCGCGTTGGTGGGCGAACGCCAATCCGGGTGAATGTGCGCATTGTTGCCGCAACCCACCGTGACCTGCGTAAACTGATCCGTGAAGGCACATTCCGCGAAGATTTATTCTATCGCCTCAATGTCGTGCCAATCCGTCTGCCGTCGCTGCGTGAACGGCTGGAAGACATTCCGGAACTGGTCAATCACTTCCTGATGCAGGCAAGCGAAGAAGGTTTGCCACGTAAAACCTTGTCCGCCGAAGCCATGGCGCGCCTGAAAGCCCATCGCTGGCCGGGTAACATCCGTGAACTTGAAAACATGGTGCGGCGTCTGACAGCGCTTTATTCGCATGATGTGATCGGTGTGGATGTCATCGAAACCGAGTTTTCCGAGAACAATGTCAGCGAAGCTGCCCCAAGTGCAGAGCCACAGTCGCTTTCGGAGTCCATAGAACGCCATGTGCGCGAGTATTTTGACGCCCATGATGACGATCTGCCGGCCAACGGGCTGTATGATCGTATCTTGCGTGAAATGGAACGTCCGCTTTTGAATGTGACACTTGAAGCAACGCGTGGAAATCAGGTCAAGGCAGCAGAAGTACTTGGTTTGAACCGCAATACATTGCGCAAGAAAATCCGCGATCTTGGATTGGAAGTCGTCAGGGGCACGAAATGAACAATACCGACCGTTCGATCTCCAACCGGTTCTTGCGGTCGGGCTTTGTACGGTTTCTGGGGCGGCTGGGCCAGTCACGACGCTTTGCGGTCGGATTGGTAACAGCGGCCCTGATTTCGGTTACTGCGACCTATCTGGCCATGACGGGGACGGCGCCATTCCGCCCGGATCCACGTCTTATCTTGCTGTTGCTGAATATTGACCTTGTGTTGGTCTTGCTTCTGGCAACATTGGTGGCGCGCAAGCTTGTCCAGATATGGATGGAGCGTCGACGCGGTGTCGCGGGCGCAAAGCTGCACACCCGGATGGTGTTGATGTTCTCGCTGGTGGCGGTAACACCGGCGATTGTCGTGGCCATTTTTTCTGCACTCTTTCTGCATTTTGGTATTCAGGGTTGGTTTAGTGACCGCATCAGAACGGCGGTTGAAGAAAGCATGGTGATTGCTGATGCCTATTTGCGCGAGCATCAGGAACTGATCCGTGCCGACGCCCTGGCGACAACAAGCGATTTGCAGCGTTTTGGGGTGAATTTCTCGACCAGTACGGATCGAATTGCCAATCTTTTGACCGACCAGGCGCTTGCGCGTGGCTTGCCGGAAGTCATGTTGATCGACGGAACCGGTCGGATCATCGCCCAGTCGGAATACAGTTTTTCCTATGATACCAATCAGGCTTCCGTGCCGCCCGAAGTCCTGGACGATGCGCGCGAGAAAGACGTCGTTTTGATGATCGGGTCTAGCGACAATCGTATCCGTGCGATTGCAAAGGTTCCCAGTTTTATTGATGCATATCTGCTTGTCGGACGATTTGTCGATCCCAACGTTCTGGATCGTATCGACAAGGCACGGCGTGCGGTTGATGCCTATGAAAGTCTGGAGGGTGAGCGGTCCGGGATCGTGATCACCTTTGTGATGATCTTCGTTCTGATTTCGGTGGTGTTGCTTCTGGCGGCTGTAACGCTGGGCCTGATGGTTGCCACCCGACTTGTTCAGCCTGTTTCCCAACTGATAACCGGTGCAGAACGCGTTCGCGATGGTGACTTGTCATTCCGAGTGCCGCTGGACGGGCAGGGTGATGAGCTTGAAGCCTTGGGCCGTGCCTTTAACCGAATGACGGCACAGCTTGAAACGCAGCGAAATGAACTGATTGCGGCCAATCGCCTTAATGATGAACGACGTCGCTTTACAGAGGCCATTCTTGGCGGTGTTACAGCAGGGGTGATCGGCCTTGATCCCGAACGCCGGATTGATCTTCCCAATCGCAGTGCATCTGATCTTCTGGGGATTGATCTTGAAGGCTTCCTGGCACAGGAACTGACAGAAGTCATACCTGAATTCCTGCCGTTGTTTGATGATCTTGGCCGGGATGGCGATCGCAGCAAGCCACGTCAGATCGAAATTCGCCGTGATGGCGTTATTCTGACGCTGATGGCGCGCGTAACGGCAGAATGGGCTGATGACGGAACTGTTTTCGGCTATGTCGTTACATTCGACGATGTTACCGAACTGCAAACAGCCCAGCGAATGGCGGCATGGGCAGATGTCGCGCGGCGTATTGCGCACGAAATCAAGAACCCGCTGACACCGATCCAGCTTTCGGCCGAGCGCTTGAAACGCCGCTATCTAAAGCAGATCAATGATGATCAGGAAGTCTTCAAGACATGCACCGACACCATCATCAGACAAGTGTCTGACATTGGGCGGATGGTTGATGAGTTTTCCAGCTTCGCGCGCATGCCATCACCGAAGATGCGACTGGAAAACCTTGGTGAACTGGTGAACAGTGCTGTGTTCCTGCAAAAACAGGCGCATAGCAACATCACTTACGACTTTGATCGCAGTGGAATTGAAAACGTGCAAATTTCCTGTGATGCGCATCAGGTTAACCAGTGCTTGATCAACACCCTAAAAAACGCTGCGGAAGCCATCGAAGGCCGGCAAAAGCCGGAAAACGGCGAGCTGCCGCGCGGCAAGATCGAAATTTCGGTGGCGACATCGCCCGACAATCAGCGCGTTTTTGTGGCTGTTTCGGATAATGGCAAGGGGCTTCCGGTTGAGCATCGGGAACGTTTGACCGAGCCCTACGTGACCACTCGGTCGAAGGGTACCGGGCTTGGTCTGGCCATCGTAAAGAAAATCATGGAAGACCATGGCGGAGAGCTTATACTCTCTGACGGCGTTGAAAACGGAGCAACGATTACGCTATCTTTCCCAAAAGTTGTCAGCGCCGGAGGCGATGACACGTCGCCGGACGAAAATTCCTTAGACAATTGATTTGATTGTCAAAATCGCAACAATAAAAAGATTGATTTGGTCACGACATGGCGCACGACATTCTTATTGTCGACGATGAAGAAGATATCCGGGCTCTGATCTCCGGCATCCTCGAAGACGAGGGCTATACAACCCGCCAGGCAGGATCAAGTCAGGGCGCGCTGTCCGAGGTTGCAGCGCGCAGGCCGAGCCTTGTGGTTCTTGATATCTGGATGGATGAGAGTGACCATGACGGCATTGAGACCCTGAAACTGATCAAGCGTGAGCACAGCGAAGTTCCGGTGGTCATGATTTCCGGGCACGGCAACATTGAAACTGCGCTCGAGGCGTCGCGTATCGGGGCGTATGACTTCATCGAAAAGCCATTTAATACTGACCGTTTGTTGATGGTGGTGGAACGCGCCATTGATGATGCACGACTGCGCCGCGAAAACCGCGAACTCACGCTACGTGCAGGCGGGGATACAGAACTTGTCGGTAAATCATCAGTTTTGAATAATTTGCGCCAATCGGTCGACCGTGTGGCGCGAACGGGTAGCCGGGTTTTGATCCATGGGCCTGCGGGCTCGGGCAAGGAAGTGGTCGCGCGCCTGATTCATCAGAAATCTGCACGCGCCGAAGCCCCGTTTGTGGTTTTGAATTGCGCAAATATTTCTCCCGATACCATGGAAGAATCGCTGTTTGGGGCGGTCGCGACAGCCGATCGCGAAGCGCGCACCGGGGTACTTGAACTGGCCCATGGCGGGACTTTGTTGCTGGACGAAGTCGCGGACATGCCGCTTGAAACCCAAGGTAAAATCGTCCGCGTTTTGCAGGATCAGACATTTGAACGTGTTGGTGGCTCGGTGCCGGTCAATGTGGATGTGCGTGTTGTTGCAACAACCGCGCGCGATCTTGAACAACGGATAGAAGAGCAAAAATTCAGACAGGACCTTTATTACCGCCTGAATGTTGTGCCGCTCGAAGTGCCGTCCTTGCAGCAGCGCCGCGACGATATTCCGGTTCTGGCGGAAATGTTCCTGGATCGTTATGCTGACGCGACGGGCCTTCCGAAAAGAAAGCTTTCTCCCGAAGCAATGGCAACCCTTCATGCCTATGACTGGCCAGGAAACGTTCGTCAGTTGCGGAACGTGATTGAAAGACTGATGATCATGGCACCGGACGACGAAGACAAGGTGGACCTGATCAGTGGCAAGATGTTGCCATCCGAGCTGTTTTCTGACGTGCCGACGTCGCTAAGTTTTGACAAGACCAGTGAAATCATGGCATTGCCGCTGCGCGAAGCGCGTGAGATGTTTGAAAAAGAATATCTCCAGACACAGATTGATCGTTTTGGCGGGAATATTTCCAAAACGGCAAGCTTTGTCGGCATGGAACGTTCAGCCTTGCATCGCAAGCTGAAAAGCCTTGGTGTAAGTGGGCAATAGGCTCACGATCACCCGGGACTGTTGTGAACGGGAGAATTCGAAATGAAGGTCATCATTTGTGGCGCCGGGCAGGTGGGCTTCCACATTGCCAAATATCTGGCTGCGGAAAACAATGATGTAACCGTGATCGACCAGTCCGAAGAACTGGTACGCAAGATTTCCGATACGCTCGAAGTCAAGGGCATTATCGGGTTCGGGTCGCACCCGGATGTGCTTCAGCAGGCCGGCGCCGAAGAGGCCGACATGCTCATCGCCGTGACCTTTGCCGATGAAGTCAACATGACAGCCTGTCAGGTCGCGCATTCGCTGTTTAACGTCCCGACCAAGATTGCGCGTATCAGAAGCCAGACCTATCTCCAGCCGGAATGGGCCAGCCTGTTTGGCCGGGAAAAGCTGCCGATTGATGTGGTGATTTCGCCGGAAATGGAAGTTGCACGCGCGGTTGCGCGCCGCCTGCAGGCCCCCGGTGCGTTTGATATGATCCCGTTTGCCGATGACAAGGTCAAAATCCTTGGTATTCGGTGCAGCGACGACTGCCCGGTGATCAACACCCCCCTGCGTCAGCTTCATCAACTGTTCCCGGATCTGAATATCTCGATCCTTGGTATGATCCGTGGTGACAAAGCGGTCTATCCCAAGGGTGATGACCAGATGTTGGCAGGTGACCTTGTATATCTGGCGGTCTCGGGTGATCAGGTGGATCGCGCCATGTCTGCTTTCGGGCATGAAGACCCCGAAGCCCGCCGTATTGTGATTTTCGGTGGCGGCAATATTGCACTGTTCCTCGCAGAGGAAATCAATAAAAACTTCCCCGGCGTCACGACCCGGCTGGTCGAGGCCGATCCGGAGCGTGCGCGCTTTGTCGCACAGAAACTGCCAAAGAAAAGCGTTGTTCTGCGTGGTGATGTTCTTGATCCGGAACTTCTCGAAGAAGCCAATGTCGGCAATGCCGAGGCTGTTGTTGCCCTGACCAATGACGATGAAACCAATATTTTGGCATCTCTTCTGGCCAAGCGTTATGGTTGCCCGCGCGCACTAACGCTGATTAACAAAAGCACCTATAACTCGCTGGTTTCCGAGCTCGGCGTGGATGTCGTGATCAGTCCGCGTATGACAACGGTGTCGACCATTCTGCACCATGTGCGTCGTGGTCGCATTCGGGCTGTTCACAGTCTGTCAGAGGGATTTGGCGAGGTGCTTGAGGCAGAAGCACTGGAAACGGCACCGATCGTCGGCAAGGCAATCAAGGACATCTCTATGCCCGCCAGTGTTGTGTTTGGTGCAATCCTGCGGGATGGCGAGGTTGTGATGCCGCGCGCCAATACTGTGATCGAAGCCAATGACCGTATCGTGGTATTTGCAGGGTCCGAGCAGATCAAAAAGGTTGAAAAGATGTTCGCTGTCCGACTGGAATACTTCTGATCGGGCAGGCGGTTAGCTTATTCCTCATACAAATCGTCATGCAGCCAGCCACCGGAAGTTCAAATGTCTGATCAATTGCCCGATCCGCCCAAAGCCGTCCTCTTTGACTGGGATAACACCCTTGTGGACAGCTGGGGGACTATTCAGACGGCGCTTAACATGACCTTTGAGGAATTTGGTCTGGAGCGTTGGTCGATTGCAGAGACCAAACAGCGTGTCGCGCGCTCGATGCGCGACAGTTTTCCTGTTCTGTTTGGTGAGGATCGCTGGCTGGATGCCAAAGACAGTTTCTATGGCCACTTCCAATCCATTCATCTCCAAACCCTGCAACCACTTGCCGGGGCGCACGACCTGTTGTGTGCGCTGCGTGATAACGGAACTTATATCGGGGTGGTCAGCAACAAGAATGGCGACTTCCTGCGTAAGGAGGTCGATCACCTTGGATGGACGTCGTTGTTTGGTCAGATTGTCGGCGCAACCGATGCCGAAAAGGATAAGCCTGCACCCGATCCGGTCCATATGGCAATGGGCGACTCTTCGGCACCGCAATATGAGAATCTGTGGTTTGTGGGGGACAGCGCGGTCGATATTGAGTGCGCACGCAATGTCGGAGCGACTGCAATTCTGATTGGCGATGAAATAACCGGTCACAGTGACACGCAGAATTCCGCGACTCTTAGCCCTGATTGGCATTTCGCGGATTGCGGGGCGCTTGTAAGGGTTGTAAAAAGCTTCTCGAACGTCTTATAGTTCACTCAGGTCATTAAAAATGGGGCCGGAATCGTGACAGACCTGAAAGTCGACGGTTCCACATTTTCCTTGGCCGCCCGAAACCAAAAAAACGCTCATAAAAGAAGGCTAGGTCTAACCAATGGCGGAAAAATCACAAAATGTTCAGGACGTCTTTCTGAACTATTGCCGTAAAAACAAAACGCCGGTTACCGTGTTTCTGGTCAACGGAGTCAAATTGCAGGGCATCATTACCTGGTTTGACAATTTCTCTGTTTTGCTGCGGCGCGATGCTCATACCCAGCTCGTTTACAAACACGCGATTTCGACGGTAATGCCGACGACACCAATCAAGCTGTTTGATCCGAGCCAGCCTGCGACGGAAGAAGAAAATAGCTGACGAGTCTCTGACTTCGGGGGGCGGCGATACGCCAGAGTCTCCCCGGGTCCTGGTTTTCCACCCGGAACTAAAACGCGCAGACCCGACCGGGACTTGGCGCGACGCTTCATCACGTTTGGAAGAAGCGATCAGTTTGACGGGTGCTCTTGATTTTGAAGTGGTGGGCGCAGAAATTGTGCCCATCGCAAAGTTGCGTCCTTCCACCTTGTTTGGCAAGGGCGTTACTGAACGTCTTGGTTTGCAAATCAAGGCAGAAGACGCCGACATTGTGATGATCAACGGCATTCTCACCCCGATCCAGCAACGTAACCTGGAACGTGAATGGAAATGCAAGGTCATCGACCGAACCGGCCTGATCCTTGAAATCTTTGCCGATCGTGCTCGGACCCGTGAAGGCCGCTTGCAGGTGCAACTGGCACTGCTGAGCTATCAGCGATCCCGCCTTGTACGGACGTGGACGCACCTTGAGCGTCAGCGTGGTGGTCGAGGCTTCCTTGCCGGTCCTGGTGAACGCCAAATCGAGATTGACCGGCGTCTTATCGGTGACAAGCTGGCCAAGCTCCGTCGTGAGCTTGAGGAAGTCAAACGTACGCGTGAGCTTCATCGTGAAGCCCGCCGTCGGGTGCCTTATCCGATTGTCGCGCTTGTCGGTTACACCAACGCCGGAAAATCGACGCTGTTTAACCAGTTGACCGTGTCCGAGGTGTTTGCCGAAGACATGCTGTTCGCGACGCTTGATCCGACCATGCGGGGGCTGATCCTGCCAAGTGGTCGCAAGGTGATCCTGTCCGATACCGTGGGGTTTGTGTCTGATCTGCCGCATGATCTTGTCGCGGCTTTCCGTGCAACGCTTGAAGAAGTGCTGGAAGCCGACCTGATTGTGCATGTACGCGATGCCTCTTCGCCTGAAACCGAAGAGCAAAAGCTGGATGTACTTGAAGTCCTTAAGGAGCTTGGGCTTCAGAAGGCGATTGACGGTGAAGAACTGGTCGAGGCACTTAACAAGATTGATCAGCTGGAAGGCGATGACCTGCAGGCTGTCTTGGAATATGCGACGCGCCATGACAATACGATCGCGATATCGGCCTATAAGGGCACGAATTGTGGTTCGTTGCTTGATCTGATCGAAGATCGCCTGACCGAAGATATGCCGATTTTTGAGCTTTGCGTGCCGTATGCGGACGGAAAGTCACTCGCCCGACTTTACGAACAGGGTGAGGTACTGAAGCGCAGTGAAGGCGCGGATGGCATTTCTGTTCAGGTACGTGTCGATACAACCCGTGTTGGCCGGTTCGAGGATTGGTGTGCCAAGGTTGGGCTTGATATTCATCTGGTGTGATAGGGAGTAAGCGCGTGGCGATCAAAGTCGATATGGACAAGGTGACCGAGATCATTCGGGAAGTGTCGGCTGTTGAGATTGCCCCGCGTTTCGGCCAGCTTGAGGACGCAGATATCGATACCAAGAGCCATGCAATGGATCTTGTCACCATCGCCGATACGGAAGCCGAGCGGGTTCTGACCCGGCGTCTAACCGACCTGTTGCCGGGAAGCCGGGCCTTGGGCGAAGAAGCGGCCCATGCGGATCCGACCTTACAGGATCGTATGTTTGCGGCCGCTGATCCTTTCTGGATCATTGATCCGGTTGATGGCACCAAAAACTTCGCCCATCACAGACAGCCATTTCGCTGTATGGTCGGCCTCTATTCGGGCGGGGAAACCGTTGCGGCATGGATTGTCGACCCGATTGAAGGGGCAGCAACTGTCGCGGAGCTGGGGTCAGGTACGCGCTATAAGGATCAGCCGGTTTCGGTGCGTTCCAACATTACCAACGCATCTGATGCCAGGGGTTTTTTGATTTCCTATGCGCGGGATCGTATCCGCAAGCATTACGGCCATCTCGATTTCTTTGCTGATGTCGCGCATTACTCGTGCTGCGGTGCTGAGTATGAAGAAATGGCGCGTGGGGCGTTTGATTTCTGTGCGTATCGCATCCTCAAGCCCTGGGACCACGCGCCGGGCACGCTATTGGTGCGTGAAGCGGGCGGGTATGCGCGCTATATCACCGCAGATGCCGATAACGAATACAATGCCAATGCGACTGCACCCGGCCTTCTTTGTGCAAGTTCAGAGGAACTTTGGGCCGAAATCAACGCAATCCTGATGCCTCTTTTTAGCTAGGGGCAGGTCCGCGGATCGGAGCTCAAAATAGCTTTCCGCCAGCTTCCGGGAAGGCAGAGTTTCTGCGAGGCCATCCAGGGCGATGTCGTGCGGATTGTCGTTGCTTGCGCTTTCCACATCCAAGACACTTCTGATTGCAGGAACGCCACGAAATTCAGCGATGCTCAGCCCAGCTTTCGCGGGCGCGCCGGGTTATTTCATCAACCAGTTCAGAGCTAACCGCTTGGGGTGTCCATTGATCCTGGGGATCGAAGTGAAACAGATATAGTCGAGAGGCAAACTGCTCGAGAGGGAGGGATGCCTCACCGTATTGCTCGCCGTTGCCTTGCGTCGACACCACCGTGTCATGGCCCCAGTTTTGGCCGCTATCGTTGTTGGGATTGAAAAAATAGACGCGCATGACATGCTCCAGGTCCAGCGTCACACGAGTGATTGTGATCGCATGCCAGCCAACAAAACGACCGCGTACGTCCGTTACGGCAATGCCAGCGGGTTGGGGATGGATCAGGGGGCGGTTACGGTTGTAGGTCGGGTGGTAAATTGCGACGAAGTCACGAACGAATCCCTCGTAGTCAAACAGCTTTCCGGTCGGAACGTCAACGGCGAGACGGCAACCGCGTCCAACCCACCAGCCGTGGAACTCGCGGTTGATCCATTGGTGCGGGTCACCGGGCCGATCTGCGCACATGCGTCCCATTTCACAATAAATCCGGTCCAGATGCGGCACGACAATCAGCGATACCGGGTCAACATCTCGCGGGGGCAAGTGCGGGGGCAACGCCTGCACATTCTGCGATGATATGGCTTGCCCTTCAAAGTGCACAACGACTTCGTCGTCACGTGCGGCCCAAACAACCGTTTGCATCAAATACGCAGGTTCGTCTTGCGCCCACATCGATAGCGCTCGCGCGGCTTGGCAGGTCGGGTTGTTGCCTTGACCCACGCCGAACGGTTGGCCGATAACGTTTAGCAATCCAGCCAACAGAAAAACCTGGGCCGGACGTGCAGTACCGTAAACGGATGAGACCAATTCCTCTACGCTGGGTGCCAGTGGGATGCTGATAAAGTGCCAGAACCCGGGCGCAATCGGCGGCATGAACAAAATGCCACGCTCCAGCAATAGCGCCAGCCCGTAGGCTGCTTGACTGGTTTCGGGGTAGATCGCCTCCAAGACAAGGTTTTTCACCAAATCGCGGTAGCAGTTCAGAGCGTCTTGCCCGGTGGAGCTCAGGCCAAGAGCATGGGGCATCAGATCCATATTGTCTTGCGCGATAAAGCGCAAAAACACCGGATGATAGGGAGAGACCAGTCCTGTGTCGTGCATGGCGCGCGCAAAACCGCTTGCTTCTTGTGCAAGGGCATTGGCGTCCATGGTGGAAAGACGCTCGTAATAGGCATCAAGACCGGGATCTTCGCGACACCCCTGGGTGGGGCCGAACAGGGCGCTGATCAGGCGGTCCGCCCCCATGCCGGCATTGCCGATGCTCTTGCCGCTCAACTCTGCGGTTTCACTGTAAATACACGCGGCAATTTGACTGATCATGGCCTTGACGCTGTCGACCTGGATTGGTCTCTGCGCCAGAATACGCCAAATTTCAGCAATCAATTCGTCGAGGATACCTTCAAGGCCAATGCGCTCGGCCAGAAATTCATACAGCGTGCGCACCGATGTCCCGAGCACCGATTCCTGTGCACGCTCGGCCTCGCTCGAACCTTCGAACAAGATGTTGAGGTTGAGAGCCAGAACTTGCGACAGAAAATGGCGCGCCTGTTCGTCGGTCAGGTCGTCGCGTATCAAATCCCCGTTGGTCACCGCGAGGAAGCGCAGTTCATTGAGGTATTCCAGCGTCGCAGTTATTTTGTCACCTTGCCAGAGGGTGTTGGCAGCAAGGCCCGGCTGTAGCGACTTGGGATGCTCCCAGTCGCCGCCATGGAAGATGCCAGCAGTGTCGAGCCGGCCGATGCGGGCATAGATGGCCTCCACGCCACCGGGCTGAGCGCCCAGGCGACGTGTAATGTCCAATGCAGCCGTCTGATGGCTCGCCTTGGCGAAGTGGCGAGCACGCTCCAGTCGCTCGATGGCAGCATCAAGCAAACCCTCCAGCTTGTGCCGGTGCTCCAAGCCGGAGGTGTCGGGCGTGTAATCAGAATTCAAGGCCATTTGCACTCCAGTGTAGCGCTATGTGCGTCGGATGGACGTCAGACGTAGTAATCGAGTTCTTCTTGGCGATTGAGCAGCTCACGCATGCGTTCTGCATTGTCGCCGAAGAAGTATGCCAGCCCCCAGTGTGTGCCAAAAGCTGTGCGCTTCGGGACCTTGGCTTCTGCCGGCGAGGACAGCTCGTGAAACTCGAAATATTCATGGTTTTCCGTCTCTTCTGGGATTTGCAGTTCGCTGACCACCCGGCGGCGCGGATAGACACCAAAACACCCGGCATAACCTGTTGCGTCCACGACTTCGCGAGGGAAGAAAGCCTCGACCTCTTCGGCTGTCGATTTTGGATCGAACATTAATACCAGCCCGTGATAGGCGTTGAAACCATAAGTACGTTCCATCAGTTCAAATACATTGAAGCCAGGCGGGCGGTATGCAACTTCGCCGAAGTGCATCTTGCCGTCGGACGTGACAAAGTATTCAGGGTGGATGAAACCGAAATCAATGTTGAAGGTCTCGATCAGTTTGTTGATTTCGTCTTCTACTTGTGGACGCCATTTTTCCATTTCGGGTGACGCCGGGACGAACACCGAATAGCCTAAGGTGACGTATTCGGAAATGTTGAGAAACTGGATTTTGCGGTTCCAAATAAACGCCTCGCAGGCAAACTCAAAGCCATCGAGGTGACTTTCCATCAAGCACGGAAACTCATCATCGGGGATGTTTTCCACGTCGTCCGGCGTATGTACCACCCGGTGGCCCAAGCATCCTGCCATGTCAAAAGCCTTGAGATGAATGGGATCGTTGGGGTCACCGTCGAGCTTCATCAAGGCTTGATTGACGCGTTTGAGGAAATGAATAACGTCGCTCCTCTCGCGGGCTTCTTCAAAAATACCCACGCGGATACCGCCAAGCTGTGCACGGCGCTTCATCAACGATTTGTCACGAAACAGCATTGACTGGTTGAGCAGACGGGGATTGTCCAACAGGACCGCGTTGATGGCACCGGCCCATTCCACAACTTCTTCGAACAACGGGATCGCAACGTCGACGCCCATTTCTTGAAGCGTCTGGGCGAGTTCGTACGATCGCTCGTTCAAGCGGTCAAAATTCCATTTGAGGAATGGAATACCGTGTTCCTTGGCGTACGGCTCAGCCCAATCCGGGGCAACCACGATGTAACGTCGGTCGAAGCGGTCAATGGCGTCAATGGCCTTGAGGCTCCAGCCAATAATGGCGATGTAGCCCTTGTTAGGGTCTTTGGGGTTCTCTTGGTTTGATGCTAGCTCAGTAGTCATAGTTATTCGTTCCCTTCGACGGTTATGTCTTGGTCGCGGTATGAAATATGACGGCTTTGATGAACACGGCCGAAAACCGGATCAGCACGCCACGCGTACTGAAACCACGACCGTTGTTCAACAACGGTTTAGGAGGCTACGGTCATATTGGCTTGATGTGCTGAACGGGGTGATTTTCCCCTGCTTGATTCATCAGCTTCGGATGCGGCATGTGCGCGCAAGATGTGCATGAACGACGTGGTTATGTTTGTCAGCATGGGGCGAACCATAACGCATTTAAGCTGCAATGTCGAATTTCAGCAAAATCAGAGACTAATATATAACTAAATAAGATGCATTAATTCAGGCCAGAGTGGCCCTATAATGTGATATTTAGACAGAAATACGTGAAATAAAATCGAGAAATACGAAGATAAACTGTAGAATTTGGTTTAATCATGCGCCATGAAAATATAGCAGTCATTTAGTTGTTGTTATTTAAAGTCAGATATCGCGGTTGTGAGTTCTATATTCCGTGGAAATTGTATTTTGGATGGTGACCTAATACTCTTACAAATACTGACAAGCATGTTTTGTTCACGCCTAACGGGTGGCTGTGTGGGGCTGAGGAGGGGGTCAAGAAAAACCGAGGCAGAAGACCGGAACTCTGATTGATCAGTTTCCATGACAGGAGTATCCAAACCACCGCAAAAATTCCGGGTAGTCAGCGCCCCATTTGAAGATGTCTTCGGGGGTTGTGCATGCGCAGTGTTAAACTTCGCCTCGCTCTACCTTCTTTGCGAGGTTCCATAGCCCATCCATTTCAGTCAGGTCGGAATCTGCTGCGGTTCGTCCGTCACGGGCGAGCTCGTCTTCAATGAAATGGAAGCGTTTGGTGAATTTGTGATTGGCACCGCGGAGTGCGACTTCCGGATCCACCCCGATCTTTCGTGCCAAATTGGCCATGACAAACAGCATATCCCCTAACTCGTCCTGCAATCGCGCCTGGTCGGGGTTTTCGGTCATTTCGGCTTTAAGTTCGTCAATTTCCTCGTGAAGTTTGTCAAAGACTTCATCGGTGCTGGGCCAGTCAAAGCCAACGCGGGCGGCACGCTTGGTCAGTTTTTCAGCGCGCATCAATGCGGGCAGGGCACTTGCCACCCCATCAAGGGCGCTGTGGCGTTCATGTCCTTTGACTTCAGCCTTTTGAGCGCGTTCGGCCGCCTTGATCTTTTCCCAGGTCTGATTAACGCCATCGGTTGTTGTGGCATCCCCGTCGCCAAAGACATGCGGGTGACGGCTGATCATTTTTGAAACGATGCTGTTGGCGACGTCTTCGAACTCGAAATGACCAGCTTCCTTTGCCATCTGGGCATGGAAGACAACTTGCAAAAGCAGATCACCCAACTCGTTGCACAGTTCGGGCATGTCGTTGTCGGCAATCGCGTCAGCGACTTCGTAGGCCTCTTCGATGGTGTAGGGGGCAATGGTCGAGAAATCCTGTTCCAGGTCCCACGGGCAACCGTCATCCGGGTTGCGCAGCTTTGCCATGACGTCAAGAAGGTCGTTTATGGCTTTGCTATTATGCGTGGTCATGGTGAATGTCCTGTTTGCTTTGCCGGTGTGCCCCGTATGATTGTTAAGTCCTATCGCGCCGCACCAGAACTGACAAGTAGATGATGAGAGCAAAACAAAACCCGCAAGGCCGGTCTGGCACTTGCGGGTTTTGCTGTGATGTTTGGATGCCCTTTTGGCTTATGCAGCCTTGAGCTTTTCCTGTTTTTCGGTGCTGTCATCCTTGGATTGCGTGGATGATGCACTTTCTTCTTTTTTACCTTCGACCAGACCGCGATGCAGGGCGACGATAGCCTTGTTAAAGTCACCTTCTGCAACAACAAACTGCAGATCAACGCGGCGGCTCGGATAGTGGGAGGCCACCAGTTCAACACCGGCTTCATCCAGTATCGTAACCGCACGGGCAAACAGACCCGGCTGTTCGATATTGGCGCCGATGACCGAAACAATCGCAACCTTGCGGGTTTGAACGGTTGCTTCGGGCTGGTTTGCCTCGATCTCGTCAACACAGCGACGGATTTGTTTCAGCGGTGCTGAGACATAATGCGTAATCGTGTTGGCATTCAGGTTCTTGGTGACAGTCGGCACCTTGTAACGTTTCAGAACGTTCAGAATGGACTCTTCGCCACCCGGAACACCAACCATGTCCTGATTGAAGACTTCAATTTCGAACGCGGTCGGAACGCCGGTCACGATTTCAACGCGGCTATTTTCCGGTTCCCAATGATCATCAATAACCGTGCCCGGATGTTCCGGTTCAAAGGTATTGGCGATCCGCAGCGGAATGTCATTCTGACGCAGGCCCTTGGCGGCACGTGGGTGGATGGCTTCCATGCCCATGTTCGACAGTTGATCGGCCACGTCATAGCTGGTCCGGCCAATCGGGCGTACGGCATCTTCACCAACGATGCGCGGGTCAGCGCTCGAGAGATGGAATTCCTTGTGAATGATCGCTTCACGGGCCTGAGTCAGGCAGGCAATGCGCGAGAAGGTCACTTCACTGTAGCCACGGCCATAGATGCTCATCAGGCCTTCGCTGCACTGAGCGTAACCTGTGGCGATCGCAAGCTGGTTTGACAGATCAATGTCTTCAAATACCTTGTTTATGCGGCCATCAAGGGTGGATGCCTCTGGTTCGCGCCAGCCCGAAAGGTCGGCGAACACGGCATTAACGCCCTTGGCGCGCAGGAGCAACATGGTGTTGTGCGCACTGTGTGCCTCGCCAATCGCAGAAAGCATTTCACGCACGGTCAGAAGATGCTTTTCAAGCTTGAAATGACCGAAGCTGCACAGGCGATGAAGATCCATCAGGCAGCTGCGCGTGCCTTCGATGCGTTCCTGCACAAAGGCATTGGCCAGCTTCAGTTCCGGAGCGTCGCCAAAGATTTCCTCGTTGATGGCGCACATTTTTTCGGAAACCTTGGTCAAGGCATCGCCCCAGGCCCAATCGGTCTCCGAACCGGCGTAAAGCTGATAGACGCCTGCTTCGCCCGTCTTTTTGTTTTCGAGCAGAAGGTCGGTAAAGCCGCCATATGCCGAAACGACAAAGACACGATTGTAAAGTTCGTCTTCGCTACGATTGCCGACCAGAATGTTGTCCATGACCGCATCAACCTGGGTCATCGACGTACCACCGATCTTGTGAACGCTATGCCCAGCGTCCTTGTTTTTCTGGGCTGAAAGCATGTTGCCTCCTTTGGGGGCGTATCCTTAAAAAAATATGCTCAAGAGCGCACGGGGCAGATTGTCGCTGCCCCGCGCAAAAGCTTTTAGCTGGCGAGGGCTTCGCCATCGAGCGGGTAGACACCGTTCTCGTCATGAACTTCACGACCATTGAGCGGCGGGTTGAAGGCACAAGCCACAACCATGTCTTCGGTGCCACCGCGCAGATAGTGGCGGTCATGTTTGTCGAGGATGTAAACAGTGCCCGGCTCGATTTTGTATTTCTTGCCGTCAGCAATGGTTTCCACTTCGCCATTACCCGAGATGCAATAAACAGTCTCGAAGTGGTTGGCGTAGCAGATTTCGGTTTCAGTACCGGCATAGATGGTGGTGATGTGGAACGAGAAGCCCATGCCATCTTCAGCGAGTGACAGACGGGTGCTTTCCCAATTGTCTGAAACCACGCGGCGACCGGATGCTTCACATTCTTTCAGAGTACGAACAATCATTTTTAACTCTTTGATATAATTAAGTTGTGGGGCAGGGCGACGCATCAAGGCGTCGCCCCAACTTTTTTTTACTCAGCGGCAGCTTTGGCCGGGGTGACGTCCTTGCCCATGGCTTTGGCAGTTGCCAGTTCAAGGATTTCCAGACCATGTGCCAAATCCTGCTTGGAGATGATCAAAGGCACAAGGCATTTGACAACTTCATCTTCCGGGCCACTGGTTTCAATTACAAGGTTATGTTTGAAACATTCCTTGGTCACCTGTGATGCGAGCTCACCGCTTTCAAAGCAGATACCCTGCATCAGGCCACGGCCCTTGCGATAAATTTTGCCATCACCATAACGATCAGCGATCTCGGTCAGGCGCGTTTCAAGAAACGCAGCCTTGTCGCGAACGTCAGCGGCGAACTGGTCGTTAGACCAGAAGTGCTCGAGTGCAGCAGCAGCGGTCACAAACGCGTGGTTGTTACCACGGAAGGTACCGTTGTGCTCGCCCGGATGCCAGACATCAAATTCCGGTTTCATCAGCAGCACAGCAAGCGGAAGACCATAAGCCGAAAGCGACTTCGACAGGGTGATCATGTCCGGCTTGATACCCGCAGGTTCGAAGCTAAAGAACGTGCCGGTACGGCCACAACCTGCCTGAATGTCATCGACAATCAGAAGGATGTCATGCTTGCGGCAAACTTTCTCCAGGTTCTTGAGCCAGCCGAAGTCAGCTGCATTCAGACCGCCTTCACCCTGAAGCGTTTCAACGATAACGGCTGCGGGCAGGGCGATACCACTGGAGTTGTCCGACAGGACACGGTCCAGATATTCGGTGGTGTCCGCGCCGTCACCCATGTAACCGTCAAACGGAACAGCAACAGCGTTATCAAGCGATACGCCGGCAGCGCCACGGTGATGTTCGTTACCGGTGATGGCAAGCGAACCCAAGGTACAACCGTGGAAGCCATTGGTGAATGAAATCACGGTTTCGCGGCCTTTGACGCGGCGCGCCAGTTTCAGGGCAGCTTCGACGGCGTTGGTGCCGGTCGGGCCGGTAAACTGAACCTTGTATTCCATGTCGCGCGGCTTGAAGATCTTCTCTTCAAGGGCTTCGAGGAAAGCGGCTTTGGCCTTGGTGTGCATGTCCAGACCATGGGTCACACCGTTTGATTTGATATAATCAATCAGCTTTTCCTGAAGAACAGGATGGTTGTGGCCATAGTTAAGGCTGCCTGCACCGGCAAGGAAATCAAGGTAGCGGTTGCCATTTTCGTCGGTCAGCCATGCGCCTTCTGCCGATTCAAAGGTTACGGGGAAGGAGCGTGCGTAGCTCTGAACTTCCGATTCAAGGCGATCAAATACAGTCATAGTTCCCTCTTTCAGATTGGGAAAAATCAAGTCCACCTGTCATGCCAAACGTTCCGGCTTGCCGGATGTTCCAGAAATGATCGAGCCATTTCGTGCATGAAAGGTGGGGAAAAATTGGTCTGCCGAATTAGGCAGCGACGCGTTCGACGTCTTCGCGCTCGAACGGTCCGATCTGCCACAAGATTTCGCTGGCAGCGGCACCTTCAAAGTGCGTTTCACGTTCAAACTGAACCTTGCGTTTGACCTCGGCGCCCAGTTCGCGTGCAACGGAGCGGAAAACACCCTGCGAAGGAGCGTTGGTTGACGTGATCGTCGTGTTCAGCTGCGAGACACCGTGGCAGGACGGACGGTCCAGGATGTCAAGGATCAGGCGTTTCGCCAAACGCAGGCCACGGGCCTTCGGGGAAACGGCGACCTGCCAGATGAAAAGCTGTTCAGGTGTATCCGGGACAATGTAGCCCGAAACGAAGCCTACGGCTTCGCCATTCAGTTCGGCAATCGCGCATGTGTCAGCAAAGTGCGAACACTGCAGCAGATTGCAGTACACCGAGTTTTCATCCAACGGCTTGCAGTCGGCGATCAGGTTGTTCACCGCAGAGCCGTCTGTGGCTTTGGGTTTACGGATAATCAGGTTGGCTTTCTGGCCGGTATTGCCGTTTGTGTTGGCAATTTTCATCGGTCTGCCTGCTCTGTTATTTCGATATGCGATCATTTATGCCGCGAGAGATATATAGAATAGCGATGCAAATTGATCAACCCTATTGTTGTGACTTTCCTGTGAAAATGCATAAGTCATTGAAAATCAATGAAATATAAATGTATCGACGTCCGATAGTGATTATATTCTTTCGATGAAATATTATTTCATGAAAAGAGCGGGTTTCGATGTAAAAAATGATCGAAATTCGATGCAAAAATGTCTTAAACCATTGCGGAATTGCGGCTGTAGGGCTAAAACAGCGTCTTCTACAGAAAACCGAAGATGCCCGGAAAATAACAATGGATAAATTGCATGAAGCGTTGATCTCCATCCGCCGTATCCTGCGCGCGAGTGATATCCACGCAAAAAGGCTTGGTAAGGTAACCGGGCTTAAAACGTCACAGCTTCTTGTTCTGCAGTCTCTTGAGGAATTCGGCGAGATGACGGTTGGCCAGATTGCGGCCAAAGTCAATTTGGCCCAAGCGTCGACCACAGCTCTGGTCGACAAATTGCAGGCAATGCAGCTTGTTACCCGCGAGCGTGGCGATACCGACAAGCGCAAGGTGTTTGTCCGGCTGACCGACCAGGGCAGGGCAATCCTTGATCGCGCACCGATGGCACTTCACGACCGGTTTTCTGATAATTTCAACAGTCTTGAAGAATGGGAACAGACTTTTCTGATCGCAGCCCTTCAACGTGTTTCAGGCATGATGGACGCCAGCGACATCGATGTCGCGCCGGTTCTTGATCACAACGTTATTGTTGAAAAACGTGACTAGCGGCAACAACCACGGAGCCGCACCGCAAATGCGTCGGCCCAAAGGTTGAAAGGCGCCAAGGTTCGATGCTCGCGATCAGGACGTTCAGAGAGCATGGAAGTTGTCTTAGAAGGATCTCTAATCCTGAGAAACAGAGGAGCGCTCAAGCCAGACGCTTAGTTCTTTGTTTGCCGTAATCAAACCTTCCCGGTTAATGATCTTGCGGGCAATGGCGCTGGATACCGCACGCGTGCGCTTGTTAAGGACGACGCCCATTTCATTTTGATCATGTGCTTCGACATCAAGTTTGTCATAGAGCGACAACAACCGGTTTTGTACGGTGCGTAATGACAGCTTTCGTCGCATTGCGATTGCCTTGTCGGGAAGGCCCAGCGCCAGATCAAGCAAGATCAGATATTCGAATTCCGTGAGCGCACTGCGTGAACGCATCTGCTGAGCCTGGATTTGATGGACTTCACGATCAACCACGATCTGGGCTTCGATCAGAACAGCGCGCAGTGCCAGCCGCATTTTATCCTGTGTCGCTGTTTTGAGAACGTAACCATATGCCGCCTGGTCGGGCACAATGCGCGTGATTCCGCGCAAATAGGCCTCATCTGAATAGTTCGACCAAAACAGGATCCTTGTATTGGGTCGACCCGCCCAGATTGTTCTGGCTGCCTCAATCCCGTTATGTTCTTTCATCCGAAGATCCATCACGATCGCAGTGATTTGATGCCGATGCGCAAGGGTTTCGGCTTCCTTGCCGTTATTGGCGACGAGAATTTCATCAAATTCCGGCAATGTTTGCTCGACGATTTCCAGCAGAAAATCGGCATGCATGTTGTCATCTTCAACCAGCAATATTTTCATTGACGTTTTCTCCTTGTTGTCTGGTTTTTTGATGCAACTTGATTGTCACAGTTGTTCCGTCCGACGTGGCAAGATCGTAATGCGCCCCAATCAGTCTGGCGCGCGTTTTCATATGTTCAAGCCCACTAGAGGGTTTCATGGGTTGCGGTCGGAATTTTCCATTGTCTGAAATCTGGATGGTCAAGACATTATCCGGGGACGCCGTAACCTGCACAGACACAAGCGAAGCATTCGAGTGCAGCACGGCGTTGTTGATTGCTTCCTGACAAATGCGGAAAATCGCGATGCGGGTTGTTTCAGGTAACAAGTCAATGGCGCCATCTGTCGCGTCATTGACCTTGAATTGCATCTTGCTGTCATAGCTTACAGCACGTTCAAGGTGCGTTTGAACAGCATGGTGGAAACCGAACAGGTCAAGGATTGAGGGGATGGAAGTGTCGATGATGTCCCGAAGCCCCTGAATCATGTTTTGGACTTGTCGTTGCAATCTCAGATACTGGGCCTCGCTTAGGCCGGGGCGCAGGTCCCTGGCGATGCGGGTCAGGTCGGCCAGGGTTTGATCGTGCAAATCCATGCCGATACGCTGACGTTCTGCCTCAAGCGCGTCTGTCAGGCTTAGCGCACCGAGGCGCAATCCTTCTTCGCGCGCAAGTATTTCTGCGCGCATAATCGCTTCCTTGTTTGCCTTTTCGTTGGCCCGCAAGGCGTGAAAATAGGGCGCTAGCATATCGGCCAAGATGCGCATTTGCTCAAGGTGGCTGTGGTCATAAAAATCTTCTTTCGTTGAAGAGCAATTCAATGAGCCAACGACTTCACCAAGAACCTTCATTCCGACGCTGACACGGCTGCGTAATTCGTGATCGATGATCGGCGCACTTACCGCGCCGGGGAAAACGAAACGAGGGTCTTTAAGGGCATTGCCCGTCAGAAGATGATCTGTGTTGCCCAGAAGGATATCGCGGATGGGAGCCTTGTGAACGTTCGAGCGCATTTTGCTCCAGGCGGTTTCAACGCCAACCTCGTATGCCGTCGCCCACATTTTGTCTGTGTCAATCAGGCAGACATCCAGATGATCAAACTCAATGATCTTTTCGATCTCGGTTTTTACCGAACTTAGGGCCGAATGAATATCAAGGTTGCCTGCAAGCAAATTGGATATTCGAAGGTAATGAGCAAGATCCGACATGGTTGTTTCCTCCGCCCTTTGAATAATATTCGCAGGCATTTCCCTTGTCTTGCGGGAACCCGCAACTTGGATGCGTAACACCGTATGCGTTGTGCGGAAACTGCTCTTTACGATTTAATTGAAAGCAAAGAAGGTTGCGCAACGGTTTTCGCGTGGCTTTGCTGGCGCAAACCCAATCTTGCCGATCAACGGCAAGGGTCAAAACAAAAAAACAATAAGTCACAAGCTGACATCAGGGGAAATGTTCGGGTTACGCAATATCTGCGTGATGACGAAACTTCCTTACAGGTAACTGACGATACCGCCATTTCTGATCACCAATCAGAAGTGTTGATGAAAGCAATTGGCAAAAGGGCGACCAAGATAATTTCACAATGCGGGCTGCGGCGCTGACCTGCAGCGGATGACATAAAGAACAATGCATCCAACGGGAGGAATACCATGAAAAAACTACTGACTATGACGACAGCTACTGTCGCGTTGATGATGACCGCGCATGTGGCGATGGCTGGACCGCAAACCGTTGCTGGTCCCGGTGCCGATCCGTCCTGTTTCACGCCGGTATCGGAAAACACCAACTATTTCCAGTGGCCTGCGCGTGAGGGCCCATACAAAATCGCACTGGTAAACGGTTTTATTGCCAATGACTGGCGTGTTCAAATGATCGCGGTTGCGAAAGCGTATGCTGCCCAACCGGCTGTCGCAGCCGACATCGAAGAGTTCAAGGTTGTGTCCGTGGGCGAAGACATTGCCGCACAGATTGCTGCTGCGAACAACTTTATCGACCAGGGCTTTGACGCCATCATCATCAACGCCAACAACACGGCGGCATTTGGGTCAGTGGTGCGCAAGGCCAATGAAGCCGATGTGGTGGTTCTGTCGTTTGACAACGTTATTGATGATCCCAACCAAATTGCGATCAATGTCGACCAAAAGGGCCTGGGTAAATCAGCCGGGGAATTCCTGCTTAAGGAAAGTGGTGATGGTCCGGCCAAGTTCCTCCATGTGCGTGGTCCGGCAGGGCAGCCGGTCGATATTGCACGAAACGAAGGCTTCCTTGAGGTCATCAAGGCATCTGGTCGCGATATCGAAGTCGTCGATGTTGTCGGAAACTGGGCCCCGGGTGACGGGCAGAAAGTAACCGCAGATGCCATCGCAGCCGGTGGTGTGTTTGACGGGATTTATGTACAGGGTGGCTCGCAAGGTGTTGCCACGGCAATGCTGGATGCTGGCGTATTCAAGGCCCCGATTTCCGGCGAAACCGAAAATGCGTTCCGACAGCTTTGCAATAAGGCTGGGTTGAGCTGTCAGTCCGGTGGAACGGGCCCCGCGCAGTCCTCTGTAACCATCAAAACCGCGATTGCGGCGTTGAAGGGCGAAGTTGTTCCGTCGGAAATTGCACTCCCGACTTCGATTTCTTATGCGCCGTTTGAGGAAGGCGTCGAGATGTTCCCGAAACTGCCGGGTAGCTTCTTTGCGGGCAACAATTTTGAATCCTGCAATATCGGCTTCACGGCAGAGGAAATCGCCTCGCAGACCGGCGAAAATAACTAATAATAACAAGCATCCAAATACCGTCGACCCTTTTTGGGTCGGCGGTACTCAAGTCTGATTAGGAATACTGCCGTGTCAGAGAGCAACTCTCCTTATTTACTGTCAATGTCGGGCATTACCAAGCGCTATGGCGGGGTTCGCGCGCTTGAAGACGTCAGCTTTGACACCAAACGTGGATCTATTCACGCACTGCTTGGTGAGAATGGTGCAGGAAAGTCGACATTAATTAAAATTCTGTCGGGCGTTGTGCAGCCTGATAGTGGCACCATCAAGATCGATGGAGATGTCGTCAATTTCGCAAATCCGCAGGAAGCAAATGATCTGGGCGTTTCGTGCATTTTTCAGGAACTCTCCCTGTTGCCGGACCTGACGGTTGCCGACAATATCGGTATCACCCGTCCACCACGCAACAAGCTGGGCCTTATCGACTATCGTGCGCAACGCCAGATTGCGGAAGAAGCCCTTGCGCGGGTTGGAGGTGAAAACATCGATCCGATGGCTACGGTGAGTAGTCTTTCGCTGTCCCGACGCCAGATGGTGGAAATTGCCAAGGCTTTGGCACGCAATCCAAAAATCCTGATCCTCGACGAGGCAACCTCTGCATTGACGGCGGCCGACGTAGAGAAGGTTTTCTCGATGCTTCACCGGCTTCGCGATGAGGGCATGGCGATCATCTATATTTCGCACCGGATGCCCGAAATTGCGGAACTGGCAGATACATGCACCGTTTATCGCAATGGCAGCAAGGTCGAAACTTTTACCAATGGTACGAAGTCCGACAGTGCTGTTGTCGAGATGATGATCGGTCGCGAATACAGCAGTGTTTATCCTGCGAAAAGCACCAGTTCCGTGGCATCCGAGCCAATCCTCGAAGTCGAGAACCTTTCGTGGAATAACGAGCTCAACAACATCAATCTTGAGATGCGACCGGGTGAAATCGTTGGACTGGGTGGTCTCGACGGGCAGGGACAGCGACAGTTGCAACTTGGCCTGTTTGGCACCCTGATCGGGTCGACTGGTTCGGTAAAGGTCAACGGAACCCCGGTTAAGTTAAATAGCCCGAAGATGGCCAAGTCTGATGATATCGGCATTGCTCTTGTGCCAGAGGACCGCAAATACGAGGGGTTGATGCTTTCAATGACGGTGCGTGAAAACCTGTCATTTGCAGCGGTCGAAAAAATGAGCCGACTGGGCGTTGTCGATAGCCATGCGGAAGAAGAAGCGATTGATGAGATGGTCAAGCTTCTCAAGATCAAGGCTGATGGCATTGACGGGCCGGTCGGGGCGTTGTCTGGCGGCAACCAGCAAAAAGTCGTCATTGGTAAATGGTTGATGACCAAGCCACGAATTATCCTATTGAACGATCCAACCCGCGGCATCGATGTCGGTACCAAGCAGGAAATTTATCAACTTCTGCAGAAGCTCGCCGCACAGGGATGCGCAATCCTTTTGTATTCAACCGACTATGACGAATTGATCGGTTGCTGTGATCGCGTTCTTGTCATGTATGACGGCCGGATCGTTCGCACCCTTGCGGGCGATGATCTTAACGAAACAAATCTGGTGTCAGCTGCGCTTAATCTTCCCGACCAAGTTGCGGCCCAACCTGAGCAAAATAAGAAACAGGGAGTGTCGTCATGAGTGTGGGATCTGAACCAGCAGATCTGGTTTCTCGACCAAAATATTTCGCGTGGATCGGACGTCTGTCAGCGGCCCAGCGTGGGGTTCTGATCGCCATGCTGATCTTTACGACAATGTTCCTTGTCTATGGCTGGAAGCAGGCAGTCGGCCTGTCTCCGAACATGATCAACACGGCGGCAAACAAAGGTGCGTTGCTTGCGCTGGTGGCAATGGCACAGACTTTGCCGATTATCACGCGCGGTCTTGATCTTTCTGTTGGTGCGACATTTGTGCTGTCGAACTGCCTTGCATCTTCGATTGTTGTCGGTGGACCCGTCGCAACAACTTTCGGGATCTTTGGCGTGTTACTGCTTGGTCTGGCCTGTGGCGCGATAAATGGCGTCATAATTGTGTATGGCCGCCTGCAGCCCCTGATTGCGACGCTGGCGACAAGTGCCGTCTATTTCGGTGTTGCGCTTGCCATTCGTCCCCAACCAGGTGGGTCTGTGAATTTCGAACTTGCTGATTTCATGACCCGTTCGTCATTTGCGGTTCCGCATACTGTATTGCTGTTGCTGGCAGTGGTCGTGTTCATCTGGATCCCGTATCGCCGATCGGTTCTGGGAAGAGCTGCATTTGCCATCGGTTCATCGGAACAAGCGGCTTATATGTCCGGTATTCCGATCAATCGCGCAAAGATGCTGGCATATACCCTGAGCGGTTTACTGGCGTCCATTGGCGGTATCCTTTTAACAGCATTGACCTATTCCGGCGCGGCGAAGATGTCGATTGCCAATGAATATACGCTGAATTCAATCGGCGCCGTGGTGATTGGCGGAACATCTTTGTTTGGTGGCGTCGGAAGTGCTGTCGGCTCGATTTTCGGAGCCTTCGTCATGCGGACAGTTGGGGATCTGTTGATCGTGTTTGACATCAACCCTGTTTTGCAGCCGCTGTTTGTCGGCGTCGTGCTGCTTGTTGCGGTCAGTCTCGGTTCATTACGTGTTCTGCGAATTAAGAACAGACTAGATATTTATCGGTAAGGCGGAAAAATGAGTGTTTCAGGCGTAATCGCAAGGCAATTTGATCGGGCGACCCTTATTGCATTTGCATGTGTAATTGTTCTGCTACTGATCGGCGCAATGGTCGAGCCAGCATTTCTGTCACCAAAATATCTGATACAGCAGCTCCACACCGCATCCTTCCTGGGGGTCGTTGCCAGTGGCGTGATGCTTGTCATTCTGTTGGGGCATATCGACCTTTCCATCCCGTGGACCATTGGCGTTGGCGGCATGATGGCAACGGGTGCAACCGGATTCCTCGGGCCAGAATGGGGTGTCACGCTTGCGGTGCCGTTCGGGGTTTTCTGTGGTGCATTGATCGGCACGGTGAATGGGTTGGGTGTGGCGTATCTGCGTGCGCCGGCCATGATATTCACCCTTGGAATGAACGCGGTCGCACAGGGCCTTATGGTTTATCATACGGGCGGTTTTGCCCCGCAAGACCGGGCAACCGAGTTCATGCGTGAACTGGCGGTCGGCCATCTCATTCCTGGCATTCCCAACCCACTTCTTATCTGGATCATTTTGGGTTCGGCGATTGTGTTTATGCTTAATCGGACCGTTCTTGGCCGTCGGATCTATGCCGTTGGTAATCAGGAAAGATCCGTCTTTCTGAGCGGGGTGGATACACGCAAGGTTATTCTGGCCTGCTTTATCTTTTCGGGGGCATGCGCGGCTTTGACGGGTGTTCTGTTGGCAGGATGGGCAAACCGTTCATATCAGGCAATGGGTGATCCTTATTTGTTGCCAACCATCGCTGCGATCATTCTTGGTGGAACAAACGTCCTTGGCGGCCGCGGAAAATATGTCGGAACGATCGCAGGGGTCATCTTGATCACCATCTTGCAGTCGATGCTTTCAGTGGTTCAGCCACAAAGGTACTTCGCCCAGCTCGGTGTCGATATTCCTGCAGATACGTTCCGTCAGGTGGTATTCGGTGCGGTGATTATCGGGATGTTGCTGATCTATGGTCGCCAGCAGCTGGTGCGGTAGTGGACGTGACCCCATTCGAGCCAAGCATTCTTGTCACACAACTTGTTTAGCACAAAGGATTGTCACGTGGCTTACTGCGCCGTAGACAAACTTGAAAGTACATCTGGTATGTTTGAGCCATACCAGATTTTGGATGATCGGTTTCGCGACCTGGTTCTGCCAAATGTTCGACTGAGAAAAATCTCTGGTGGGCATTTGTGGACAGAGGGGCCGGTATGGTTTCCGGCGCATCAATGCCTTCTGTTTTCCGATATTCCGAACCAGAAGATATTCCGCTGGATGTGTGATGGTTCGGTTAACGAGTTTCGCGATCACTCTGACTTTGCGAATGGCAATACCCGCGACACGAATGGTTGCCTTGTGACCTGTCAGCACGGATCAAGGACGGTCACGCGCACCGAACACAACGGAAAGATCACGACGCTGGCTGATGGCTTTGAGGGCAGGCGTCTTAACTCGCCCAATGACGTCGTGGTGAAGACAGACGGATCAATTTGGTTCACGGACCCAACCTACGGGATTTTGTCGAACTATGAGGGATACAAGGCAACACCCGAGCAGGAATTCAACAATGTGTTCCGTCTTGAGCCGGAAACCGGAATTGTAGAAAGCGTTGCGCAGGACTTTAGGCAGCCAAACGGACTGGCATTTTCCAATGATGAGAAGCTGCTTTATGTAACCGAGTCCGGAAGCAGCCACGATGCGACAATCCCGGCCGTCATTCGTGTTTATGATGTTGTTGGTGAAAGCGCGCTTGGAAATGGGCGCGATTTCGCCGAAATCGACAATGGCTTGCCAGATGGGATAAGGGTCGATTGTTACGGCAATGTCTGGAGTTCTGCCGCAGATGGCGTTCACTGTTTTGATCCCGGCGGTAAATTGCTTGGCAAGGTTCTGGTGCCCGAAACCGTCTCAAATTTAACGTTTGGCGGTGCGCGTGGGAACGAGTTGATGATTACTGCGACATCAAGCGTTTACGCAATACACGTCAACAGCCAAGCGTTGGTGCGCTAAGCGAAGAAAATACACTCTGCAGTGGGCCCGCGATCATTCCGAATTGGGGTTGGGTTCAACAGAATCGCGTTCAACCAACATGCATTCGACTTTGATCTGATTCGGAGATGCCAAAAGTCCCCCGACACTGTCGATAAGAAGTTCCGCGCAAATTTCACCCATCTCATAGTGCGGGAGAATAAGCGTTGTGAGGGGAGGGTGCGTATGTTGTGCAATCTCCCGATCATCGAATCCGATTACCGCAACATCATCCGGGATGCTTAACCCAAGTTCGCGCAAGGCATCAAAACACCCAAGTGCCATCAAATCGTTTGCGCAGAAAATCGCATCTGGTGGATTGTCCAGTGCCATAAGTTCGTGGGTCATCGAATAGCCGGTGGAGGGTTCCCAGTTACCAGGGCGCACAAGGGTTGAGTCGAACGGGATGTCGTTACTGGCAAGCGCTTGTCGATATCCTTTCAAGCGATCACGCGACGCATCAACACCTTTCTGGCCATTAATGATTGCGATGCGCTTGCGCCCCGCGCGAATAAGCCGTTCAGTCGCGGCCCGTCCACCAAGCAAGTCACCGGGCAACACAGACGGAAGGGTGCGGGTGCTGTCATAGCAATTGGCCAAAACAGTCGGTTTCTGCGACAGAACCGGGGGCAATTCCACCAATCTTGTCAGGATGGTGCCGTAGATAAAGCCAATAACGTTCGAGCCTGCCATCTGGTTGACGATGCTGGCTTCGATGTTGGCGTTACCATGGCTGACGGCCAGACAGACATTGATGCCGTACTCCAGCGCCTTGTTGTGGGCGCCTTCAAAAGCCAGCGCCATCCAGGGATCTGTGCTGATCTCATCGGCGATAAAGATGATTGTCGAACGTGATTTGCTGGTCTGCGTGACTTGGCTTTCCCGGCGAACAAGCTGGTAACCGAGTTTGACGGCAGAATCGATCACGCGCTGCTTTGTTGCTTCGGTCAGTTTAGCCGGGCTGCCATTCAGGACCAGCGAAACAGTAGCTTGCGACACGCCCGCCATTGCAGCGACATCCATCATCGTGGGGCGCTTGTTTCCACCGTAATGTTTGTTTTGCGACATAGACTTTTCTGCCTCTGGTCTTTTTGCCAAGCGATTGTTTGCAGTGATTGTGTCAGGTGATTGAGAAGCCGCCGACAAACACAGCTATTAGGTCCGCAAATTGAATGGTTTGGTGAATGCCTACCCGTTCAAATCGTCATTGGTAATACCTGTTCAGGTTGATCAAAACAACCCGTCAGGCGATTCAGCCACGATATTTATTAATTGCGGAAGCTAATAAATTTATCGACGAGACGTTCGATAGGTCACTTGACTTAAAAATATTAATTAATATTATTAATTCAATAGGGAGGATGATTAATGAAGATTTTGGTTACGGGTGCGACGGGAAAGGTCGGCAAGGCGTTTCTGGCGACGTTTCTTGGTTGCGAGCAATATTCGTCCGCCAGCGTTGTGGCACTGTGTCACAACCGAAAGGTCGAAACGGACGGTCGGATAGAGGTCATCAACGGTTCTCTCTCTGATCCTGAGACCATTGCGCGTGCAATGGATGGCGTAACCCACGTTCTTCATATGGCCGCGGTAAAAGAAAGCCCCGAGCTTGTGATTGATGTCGCGATCAAGGGCATGTTCTTGCTGCTTGAAGCGGCACGCCAGTCACCGACATTCAAGCAGTTTGTTTTGATCGGAGGGGACTGTTCTGTCGGGCACATTTTCAAAGAATACCCGGAGCCCATCACGGAAACCTCGCCGAGGAAAGCCTATAGCGGGTGCTATGCGCTGACCAAGGTGCTCGAAGAGGTCATGATTGAGCAATATCAAATCCAGTATGGCCTAAATGGCACCGTTTTGCGCGCGCCCTGGATCATGGAGAAAGATGATTTCAGGTATGCGCTTTCATTCGGGCCTGATCAGTTTGGTGGCCCGGTCTGGAGCGACCTTATGAGTGCAGACAAGGCCGCGCGCCTTGGAAAAGGCAACTTTGTGCCGCTGATGCGTGACAGGACGGGGGCGCCACTTAAACGCAATTTTGTGCATGTCGATGACCTCGTTGCTGCGTTGATTGCTGCCATCGATCATCCCGCGGCGATGCAAGAGCTTTTCAATATCGCTATGGATGAGCCGGTCGATTATGCGCAAGTGGCGGATTACCTCGTTCGGACACGGGGTATGGAAGCCGTCGAAATCCCCACACCGTTTCATAGCAACTGGCTGGACAACACCAAGGCACGATCCGCCCTTGGTTGGCGTCCGCAAGTAGATTTCGAGGGAATGATCGAGCGGGCCTGGTCATACGAGAGAAGCCCGGGCGATCCTCGGAAAATCTGGTATCCGGGGTAATCAACTCCGGGCCAGACCAACTAGGGAGAGCTAAACGTGAAACATAAAATGTTACTAACTCTCACATCTGCGCTCATTCTTGCGACAGGTGTTGGTGCTGCAAATGCCAATGACAAAAAGACATTGGCTATCGTAGTCAAAGGCTTGGATAACCCGTTTTTTGAACAAATCAACCTTGGTTGTCAGCAGTGGTTGTCGGAGAACAAGGAGTCTGAATATGAGTGCTTCTATACCGGGCCGGCATCCAGTGCGGATGAGGCTGGCGAAGTTCAGATCGTTGACGATCTGCTAACCCGTGGCGTTGCCGCCATCGCAATTTCGCCATCAAATGCGCCCGCAATGGCTAACCGCATTCGTCAGATCAACCCGGATGTCCCTGTGATGACGATTGATGCGGACTTTCTTGAAAAAGATCGCGATTTGCGTGCGACTTATCTGGGGACAGATAACTATCTGATGGGTGTCAAGATGGCCGAAGAAGCCATGACCCTGAAGCCGGATGGCGGATCCGTTTGCTTGCAGCTTGGGAACGTTGCGGCAGACAACATCAATGCACGGGCGGCCGGCTTTCGTGACACGATCTCAGGCGTGAAGGGCACTGAACGTCTTGATAACAGCAATGGCTGGACGGAAGTCGATGGGTGCCCGGTCTTTACAAACGATCAGGTTGATCTCGCAAACCAGCAAATGGCCGATACATTCACGGCCAACCCGGATCTGGATGCCTTTATCCTTATTGGTGGTTGGGCGCAGTTCGCGCCACAGGCGTATGCCCAGGTTACAGATCAGGTCATGGATCGGCTGAAGTCCAAGGAATTGATCCTGATTGCCGGGGATACGCTTCCGCCGCAGACGCAGGCCTTCAGGGACGGCCGCAGCCATGCGCAGGTTGGTCAGCGCCCGTTTGAAATGGGCTATCGCGCCCCTGATGTCATGATCGAGCTGATCAATGGCAAAAAGGTAGATGACCCGCTCTTTACGGGATTGGATATTTGCAATCAGTCAGATCCGGGCTTCTGCGCGGATAATTGATGCTCAGGTAGTGTAATCAGGGCCGGGTTCCTATGGATCCGGCCCAATCTTTATCGAAATTCAGACGGGACAGGCAATAGGCGTGACAAAGCGAAAAATCAACTGGGGTATTCTTTCAACGGCCAAGATCGGGTTGGAAAAGGTTATTCCTGCAATCCAGAAGTCCAGTTCTTCAAATGTCTTGGGGATTGCATCGCGCAATGCTGGTCGGTCGGCAAGGGCAGCCAATGATCTTGGAATTCAAAAATCCTATGCTTCTTATGAGGCCTTGATCGCAGATCCGGAAATAGATGCGATCTACAACCCTTTGCCAAATCATATGCATGTGGATTGGACCCTCGCAGCGGCCCGGGCAGGAAAGCATGTGTTGTGTGAAAAGCCAATTGGATTGAATACAGACGACGCACGGCGCCTTCTGCAATGTCCGGATAACGTTCTGATCGCAGAGGCGTTCATGGTTCGCTATCACCCGCAGTGGCTTCGAGTCCGCGATTTGGTCAGGAGCGGAGAGCTGGGAGAGGTAAGGGCTATTCAGGCGGCTTTCAGCTACTTTAACACTGACGGTTCGGATATTCGCAATCGCCCAGATGCCGGGGGTGGGGCGATGATGGATATCGGGTGCTATCCAATTACTGCGGGGCGGTTTCTGTTTGAAAACGAGCCCGTACAGGTGATGGCTCTGATCGACAGGGACCCGGAATTCAAGACAGACCGAATGGCAAGTGTCGTGGCGGACTTTGGCCGCGGGCGGCAGCTGTCTTTCGTTGTTTCCACGCAATTGTGTCCATATCAGACGTTAAATGTCCTTGGCACAAAGGCGCGCGCCGAAATTATGATCCCATATAACGCGCCGGCAGGCGAAGAAACGGCCGTGGTTATTGATGATGGTCAAAGTCTCGACGGCAGCCTTGCAGGCTGTGAGATATTGCCAGCGTGCGATCAATACACCGAACAGGCCGAGCAGTTTTCCCAGGCAATCCTTACAGGTACCGCATTGCCTTACGGCATTGCGGATTCCATTGCGTCGATGCGTGTTTTGGACGCGGTTTTCGCCAGCGAAGATCAAAAAAAGTGGATCAATGTGTGATTAAAACCATCTACTTAAACAATTAGTGGTTAAAAGCACTTGATCCGGATTTATTAATGATATTATTAATAAATATCCGCACAGATAATTCATAAAATAGTGCTGCGGTTCAATAATCGGGAGGATTAAACGCATGAAAATAGCAACGACCTTCGCAACGCTTGGTCTGTCAGTGGTTTTGGCTGGCGGAGCGCTTGCACAAGAAAAACAACAGCTCGCATTCGTCGTGAATGCAGCATCGGATTTCTGGAAACTTGCAGAAGCCGGCGTAGAGGCTGCGCAAGCCGAATTGCCGGAATACGAGCTGCAATTCCGTTATCCGGCGCAAGGCACGGCTGCACTGCAGAATGCCTTGATGGACGATTTGGTCGCAGGGGGTACTGACGCGATCATGATCTCTTCGGCAGACCCGAAAAACTCCATTGATGCGTTCAACCGTATCGCTGGTCAGGTTCCGCTTTTCACCACCGATAGTGATGCACCGCAAAGTGATCGCATTTCCTATCTTGGGTCTTCGAACGTTGCCGCAGGTATCCAGGCTGGCGAAGTCGCCGTCAAAGCCATGCCTGATGGTGGCAAATGCATGGGCTTTGTCGGTTTCCTTGGTGCAGACAACGCAATTGAACGCATTGCTGGTTTCCGTGAAGCCGTTGAGGGCAGTGGCATTGAGCTTGTCGATGTCCGGGGTGATGATGTCGACTTTGCACGCGCGCGCTCAAATGTCGATGATGTGCTTGCTGCAAATCCGGATATCGACTGCATGGTCGGGTTCTATTCCTACAATCCCCCCAAAATTTACGAAGCGTTGCAGGCTGCCGGAAAATTGGGACAGGTCACTGTTATCGCCTTTGATGAAGACCCTGTAACGCTTGGCGCCGTCCGCGAGGGCAGTTTTGCCGGAACTGTCGTGCAGGACCCTTATCAGTGGGGATATCAGGGTATGCATCTGATGGCGGATTACCTTGAAGGCGACACCTCCAAGATTCCCGATGATGGTCTGATTATCGTGCCGACCAAAGTTATCGACAAATCCAATGTTGATGAGTTCGAAGCCGTCGTTAAGGAAAGAATAGGCGGGTAATTTTCTTCCCCCTGCCTAGCGAGCGGGTGCAGTTAATCTGCGAGTGCGCCCGCTCGCACCTTTCTAATGATGTCGAATTGACATTGGGGAGACGAATATAATGAGTGCAGTGCATGAGCTTGATCTGCGACTTGAAGATGTCACCAAGGTTTATCCCGGCGTGGTTGCCCTTGATGATGTTTCTTTGCAGATCAAAGCAGGCGAAGTTATTGGACTTCTGGGTGAAAACGGGGCTGGCAAATCGACCTTGATGAAGATCCTTGGTGGGCTGATTGCCCCGACTTCGGGAAAGATCATTCTGGATGGTCAGGAGTATGACGGGTTTGACGTCAAGCAATCTCAACAAGCCGGGATTGCGTTTGTCCATCAGGAACTGAACGTTTTCGACAACATGGATGTTTCTGCAAACATCTTTCTGGGGCGTGAAAAAGTGCGTGGACCGCTTCGGTTGACTGACCGAAAAGCGATGAATGATCTTGCGCGACCGCTTCTTGAACGTGTTGGTGCGCCGTTTAAACCAGAAACAATGGTTTCGACATTGTCGTTGGCAGAGCGTCAGTTGCTTGAAATTGCCAAGGCTTTGTCTGTGAATGCGCGTCTTGTCATCATGGACGAGCCAACGTCAAGCCTGACGCTTTCGGAAACCAACATGCTTTTAAAGGTCATTGCGGACCTTAAGACGCAAGGGATTGCCGTTGTCTATATTTCGCATCGTTTAAGCGAAGTGGAGGAATGCGTGGATCGCGCGGTTGTCTTGCGGGACGGTCGAAATGTGGGAGGACTGGCGCGCGAAGAAGTAACACATGATGCCATGATCCGCATGATGATCGGGCGAGACCTTAAATCGCTTTACACACCGCCCGCAGCACCCGCGACCAAGCCAATCCTCTCTGTCAAAAACCTATCGATCAAAAGCAAGCCGGATCACACAGCCAGTTTCGACCTGATGGCTGGCGAAATTCTTGGTGTTGCAGGGTTGATCGGGGCAGGGCGCACAGATTTGGCCGAAGCGATATTCGGTGCTGGCGAAAAACTTGGTGGCGAGATTTCGCTTGATGGAGCGACGTTGGAGATCAAGTCGCCCTCAGACGCGATCGCGGCAGGACTTTATCTTGTGCCGGAAGATCGCAAACGGGCGGGCTTGATCCTGGAATTTCCGACGCTTGAAAATGTCACAATGGCAAGCCTTCCGGCGTACACAACCCATGGCATCGTTTCTCAGCGGCGGCAGATGGCAGTTGCCGAAGCCCAACGCAAGGCACTGGGCATCAAGACGCACGATGTACGCAGTGCGGCCAGCGAAATGTCGGGCGGGAACCAGCAAAAAGTTGTTTTGGCAAAATGGCTTTCCATGAATCCAAAGGTCATCATTTTTGATGAGCCGACCCGGGGAATTGATGTCGGCGCGAAAGCCGAGATTTATGGATTGATGCGATCTCTGGCGGATCGCGGAGTAGGGGTGATGATGATATCGAGCGATATGGAAGAGGTGATCGGGGTGTCAGACCGCATTGTCGTGATGAAAGACGGGGTTATTACCGGCGAGTTACCTCGGCTCAGGTTCTCCGAGAGTAACGTGCTTAACCTTGCCGTCGGCAAAGTGCTGGAAGAGGCCTGAAAAATGCAGAAAAAAGATATTGGTCTTGGGGTTCTGATTATTGTGGTTGGCGCGATTGTCTATATGCGTAACCCCTTGTTTCTCTCGCCAATTAACCTCGGAAATACTGCGAACCTGATTGGTCTGTTTGGACTGTTTGCCATCGGGCAGGGTTTTGTCATCATGACCGGAGGGATCGACCTTTCGGTTGGTTCTGTTATTGCCTTGCTCGGGGTCTTGTTTGTCGACATGGTCGGCGAATTTGGCGTGCCATGGCCCGCTGCAGTGGCAATTACCATCGGCTTGGGTGTGCTGATCGGTCTTGCGCACGGCATACTGATTACACGGTTCAGGCTCCAACCCTTTGTCGTGACATTGTGCGGCCTGTTGATTTATCGCGGGATTGCACGTGGTTACACCGCTGAATCGACTGCCGGGTTCCCGTTTGGCTCCAGCTATCCACAACTTGAATGGCTGACAATCGGTCGGAGCTTTGGTGTTCCTCACTCATTCCTGGCAATGCTGATTGTTGCCGCTGTGATGTGGGTCGTGTTGCATCATACAGTGTTTGGGCGGCACCTATGTGCCGTTGGCAAGAACGAGGAAGCGGCGCGGTTCTCGGGCATAAATACCCGTTTTGTCACCATTGCCGCGTATGTCATTTGCGCCGTATTGGCCTCGATTGCGGCGATATATTTCGCAATGTTTACTAAATCCGTACAGCCGTCATCGCATGGCAACTTTTATGAGCTTTACGCTATTGCGGCGGCTGTTTTGGGCGGATGTTCACTACGCGGCGGCGAAGGGTCTGTTATCGGTATCGTCCTGGGGGCGGTCTTGCTTCAGGAACTGCAAAACCTGGTGAATTTGCTCGGAATTCCATCCTCGCTGAACTTTGCGGTCATGGGCGCGGTGATCCTGATGGGGGTCTTGGCCGATCAGCAATTCGCGGCCTATCGCAGCCGCAAGAACACCGAGCGTGCGTTGGGTCTGCTGCAAAAACAATAGCCGGCCGTCAGTTGACGGGATTGCGTAGAGGAGGGGAAATCATGAGCGTTCTGGAGCTTAGAAACATATCCAAACGTTATGGTGCCATACAGGCGCTCAATAATGTGTCGCTTGCTATTGAGCCAGGTGAAGTGGTTGGGCTGATGGGAGATAACGGCGCCGGCAAGTCCACCCTGGTAAAGGTCATCGCGGGCAACTTTGCCCCGACTTCCGGGGATGTTTTTATCTCTGACCAGAAAATGGCGTTTCATAAACCACTGGATGCGCAGAAAGCAGGCATTGAGGTCGTTTATCAGGATCTTGCGATCTGTAATAATATGAGTGCTGCTTCAAACGTGTTTCTGGGGCGTGAACCCACCAGAAAAATTGGTCCGATCAAGATCGTTGACTATGCATTCATGCGCAAGCGGTCAGCAGAGCTGTTTGCCCGTCTGAAGTCCGAAACCCGACCGCGAGATTTGGTACACAAAATGTCCGGTGGCCAGCGGCAGGCTGTTGCGATTGCAAGGACACTTCTGAGCGATGCAAAAATTGTCCTGATGGACGAGCCAACCGCAGCGATTTCCGTGCGCCAGGTGGCGGAGGTTCTTAACCTTATACGGCAACTGAGTGATCATGGAATTGCTGTTGTCCTGATCAGCCATCGTATGCCCGATGTTTTTGACGTCGCCAGCAAGGTTGTGGTTCTCAGGCGTGGGGAACTCGTCGCCAACAAAAAAGCCTCGGCGTCATCGCCAGAAGAAATTACGGGCCTTATTACGGGGGCAATTGAAAGCGCATGAGTGGGTTTAAGAAAGGAACAATAAACATGGCAAATCCATCTCTTGCTGACGTTATAAACCGTTCCCAGCACCATGGTTGGACCGCCAGGATCGTCAATCAGCAGATTTTCTGGGTTTTTTTGGCGGCGGTGTTCGCCTGTTTGGCTCTTACCGTGCTCACCGACAGTTTTGCGACAGAGCGAAACCTTTTTAACGTGACGCGCAACTTTGCATTTGTTGGGATTATTGCGCTTGGAATGACCGCAGTCATCGCATCAGGTGGCATTGATCTGTCAGTTGGGTCGACCTTGGTAATTTCTGCCATGACTGTGAGTGTCATAATGTCGGCCGGAATGCCGTTTTGGGCCGGCTGCATTGCAGCGCTAGCCGTTTCGCTTCTGGTCGGCGCAGTTAATGGCGTACTGATCGCTTATGCGAAAATGCCGCCATTTGTCGTGACCCTCGGGATGTTATCTGTCGCGCGTAGCCTGGCGATGGTTCTATCTGACAACAAGATGATCTACGAGTTTGGGCCAGATCACGATTTCTTGCTCTGGCTTGGGGGTGGTGCAACTTTCGGCCTTCCGCATCCGCTGATCATCATGATTATCCTGGCGTGTCTCACAGCCTTCGCATTTCGGCATTTGCGTTGGGGGCAACATTTGTTCGCCATCGGGGGCAATGAGAATGCGGCTGTTCTGACCGGGATTCCTGTCGCACGCATTAAGGTCAGTGTTTATATGTTCTCCGCACTGATGGCGGGTATTGCCGGTGTCCTCGAAGTTGGTTGGCTTGGGGGTGTGACGACCAATCTCGGGCAGGCGATGGAGTTGACCGTGATTGCTGCTGCTGTTATCGGCGGTGCCAATCTGGCCGGAGGTGGTGGCACAGCGTTTGGCGCGGTCGTTGGTGCGTTGTTGATAGAAGTAATCCGCAACAGCCTTATTTTGCTGGGTATCAGCACATTCTGGCAGGGAACGTTTGTCGGGTCATTTATTGTTATCGCCGTCGCATTTGATCGCTTCAGACAGAAGAAAGTGTAGATAAAACAGATGTTACGAGATGGAAGTTAATCAGAACACGTAATAACTGGGGTGTTGCTCATTGGTACTAATTATTTGTCAAAGTGACTTCCTACGAAAACCGTTGCTTTTCTGGCGTTCGCCTAAGTGACTGTAAAGTATTTCTCTTTAGTGTCACATTAATCATAGACGCAACAGTTGAGATTTTTGATCGAAATACGGGCGCGTTGCACTTTTTTGCGACTTGGTGCAGCTTCTTAGTAGCCTTCGTACTTAAATATAAGCGACGTGTTGATGCCGCCAAATGCAAAATTGTTGCTCATCAAATGTTCGGCATGGATGTTTCTGGAGCTAGCTGAAATGTAGTCCAGCTCCGCACATGCTGGATCGACCTGTGACAGGTTTGCTGTGGGGATAAAATTACGTTCACGCATCATTTCCAGTCCCAGCCACGCTTCAATCGCGCCGCAAGCACCAAGGCTGTGGCCAAAATGCCCCTTAAGGGTGTGTATCGGGACGGCCCGGTCGAACACAGTTCTGGTCGCTTCACTTTCGGCGATGTCTCCATGGTCTGTTGCTGTTCCATGGCCGCTGACAATGTCAATGTCATAGCCTGAGAGCTCAGCGTCATCAAGGGCACCTTGAAGGGCGCGCGCCATTGTCTGACTGGCTGGGTGCGTTATGTGCGAGCCATCCGAATTGGTCGCAAACCCAGAAATCTCCCCCAGAATTTTTGCTCCACGTGCTTTGGCATGTTCGTATTCTTCAAGGATCAGCGTGCCCGCACCTTCACCAATCACCAGTCCGTCACGTTTGACGTCATAAGGACGGGGTGTCGCTTCTGGCGTGTCGTTGTTGACGCTGGTTGCAAACAGTGTATCAAACACGGCCACCATGGTAGGACATAGTTCTTCGGCGCCACCAGCAATCATGACATCCTGCTTGCCGTATTTGATTGTCTCGTAAGCATATCCGATCCCCATGCTGCCAGAAGTGCAAGCGGTCGAGGTTGGAATGATCCGTCCCGTAATCCCGTATAGGACACCGATATTGACCGCAGTTGTGTGACTCATCATCTGGATGTAGCTGGTCGCGGTAATCGCGTTGCTATCGCCATGTTCCATCAGGCGCGTGAAGCCAAGGACTGGCGGCGTGCTGCCGAATGATGACCCGTATGCAATGCCGAGCCGCCCACCTTCAAACAGGGCCGTATCGTCACGCAAACCAGCCATTTCAAGGGCATCGTCGGTCGCTGCAACGGCCATCTGGGCGACACGCCCCATGCTGCGCAGCTGTTTGCGGTTAAAACGGCCTTTGAGAGAGAAGTCCTTTACCGGTGCAGCAAGGCGAGTACGTAGGTCATATTTATCATCCCACTCAGACATCCGCACGACACCTGTTTTTCCTGCCTGCATATGCTCCTTGATGGTTTGCCAATCATTGCCAAGTGCAGTGATGCCTGACATTCCGGTAACGACGACGCGGCGGGTCATAGCATGCCCCCATTCACACTGATGACCTGACGGGTGATATAGGACGCATCTTCACTGCAGAGGAATGCGATCGTCCCAGCAATTTCATCGGTCGTTCCGTAGCGGCGCATTGGGATCATTGCCTTGACCTCGTCTTCGGGTAGGTCGCCGGTCATTTGTGTTTCGATAACCCCAGGAGCGACAGCATTGACCGTGATTTTACGTTTCGCCAGTTCAAGGGCGAGGGACTTGACGGCTCCGATAATCCCGGCTTTGGAGGCCGCGTAATTTACCTGGCCGCGGTTGCCTGCAATGCCTGCAATTGATGTCAGGGCCACGATGCGTCCACCTTGGCGTCGTTGGATAATCGGCATCAATAGTGGTTTGATTACGTTGTAAAAACCATCAAGGTTGGTGTGAAGAACGCTGTCCCAGTCGTCATCTTCCAAGGCAGGGAAAGGAGCATCACGTGTAACCCCGGCATTGAGGACTATGCCATATGGTGCGCCATTTTCGGCGATATCGTTTTCCAGAACTTCACGTGTCGCATCACGCTTCGAGATATCAAACTGCAACAGGCGCGCCTCAACACCGGATGCAACAACATCCTGTGCAACAGCCGCGGCACCCTCTCGGTCCGAATTGTAATGAAGAACGATGTCGAATCCGTCTTTGGCAAGACGCCGTGCTGTTGCTGCGCCAATACCTTTGCTGGCGCCCGTTACCAATATGGTCTTGGTCATTGGTCTGTAGCTTCTTGTTTGTTGTCCGAAGATGATGTCAAAGATGTTTCATTGTCGTTGGGCTGATATACATTGATACGTGCTGCGACAAGCATTTCCTCGCCCAATCGTATTTCCCCGTCAAACACACCCATTTCACCATCTTCGAAGATGTTACGTATATGAACCGACAGCGTGCTGCCAACCGGAAACCAGGTGCGTGACATTGTGACCTTGCGCGACCCAAGAAGGTATCCGACGCGTGGCGTTGCGTCCGCATTTACGTTTTTTGCCCGCCACCCGCTATAGGCCGCAACAGTTTGGGCAATATATTCAATCCCGACATAGCCCGGCACGCCTTTGTCAGAAACATGGAACATGCTTTTGGCAGTGATATCGACTTCAACTGTCATTGACGTTTCGTCAGCAGCAACGGCACGGTCGATCAACAGCATTGGCGCGGCATGCATAACCAGTTCTCGGACCGGGGGCAACGCAGATGCACAGTGCTTTGATAGGTTGGTCATGATGTCGTCCATCCCTTTCCAAGGATGACAGAGACGTTACTGCCGCCAAAGGCAAATGAGTTGCTCATCATGGCCAGCCGATCACGCGGCGCTAAGGATTGACCTTCACCGACAAGACACAGTTCTGGAATATCATCATCCCGTTCGCCATCCCAAAGATGCTGCGGTAGCGGTGCGCCGGTTGCGTTCTCACTAAGCGATAGCCAAAGAATGGCAGCTTCGATTGCGCCAGCTGCCCCCAAGCTGTGCCCGGTCAGGGGTTTGGTCGAGCTTGCTGGAACATTGTCGCCCAGAACTTCTTTTACAGCTTTCGCTTCCATGACATCGTTGAGGGATGTCGCCGTGCCATGAAGGTTAATATAGGCGATATCTTCTGCTGTCAGGTCTGCATTGTTTAGGGCTGCTTGCATGGCACGTGCGGCACCGACGCCATCCGGGTGCGGCGCATTGGGGTGATAAGCGTCCGAGCTTTCACCAACGCCAAGTAATTCGATATCGCCAGCATCTTTGCGCAGAATAAACAGGGCTGCACCTTCGCCGATATTGATGCCGTCGCGGTTCCGGCTCATGGGGTTGCACACCGACATGGACAGCGATTGAAGCGTATCAAACCCGCCGACCGTCAACCGACACAAACTGTCAACGCCTCCGACAAGAACCGCATCGCAAATATCGGCCCTTAATAATCGAACGCCTGATGAAAAAGCCTTTGCACTCGATGAGCAGGCCGCGGAAATGGAGTAGGCGGGCCCCATAAGGTGAAATGCATCTCTCAGAAATGCAGACGGGGACCCTATTTCCTGGTGTCCATAACGGAAAGTATCGGGAAATTGCCCGGTTTCGATGCGGTGCTGATAAGAGTTTGTGCCTTCTTCGATCCCGGAGGTGCTGGTCCCGACCAGAACCCCAATCCTTTGCCGGCCATAACATGCAATCAGTTCATCAATGCTATCCCTGATTTGGCTTGCGGCGGCCCAAAGAAGACGATTGTTGCGGGTGTCATGTTCTGAGAGTTGAGACGGCAGCGCTAGCAGATCTGCCGTAACCGTGCCAAGAATGGCGTCACGGTTTGGTAAAAATCCGCTGCGTTTTATCATGTCAGCCGTTCTGCGTCCCGTAAGGGTCGCGGTCGTCTCAGCCTTACCATTTCCCAGCGCGGAAATGATGCCAAGCGATGACAAATAGGATGTGTACCGGGCCATCGTTAAGTCCCGGTCCGTAGCGAATTGATCTTGATGCGATACTTGAAATGCTGGTTTTCAAGCTTAGCTTGTCCTTGCCAGACGTCTTTGATCGGGCGTTCAATGGTGGCGTATTTGCGGCCCGTATCGTTAAGGCGAATTGTTCTTTCACCAAATCCTTCATGAACCGACATATTGTCGGGCAGGGCGTCCTCAACCGCATCAAGTGGCCAATAGGTCATGACGATATCGGCAAGAAGTCGTTTGGTATCAAATTCTTGCGGCAGCCAGTTCGCCTTCCGGATCATGATATCCTGCGGCGTCCAATCTATTTCAATAGCCCGGCGGCCGAGGTTATCAATCATGACAATCCGTGCGTGATCAGGCTGAATATTGATGCGTCCCTGAAAGGTTGCAGTGCCGGATTGGGTTTGGGTGTCCCATATTGCTTCAACCTGCTGGGCAACATCAATTGTTTCGTCTTCGTCCCAGGGGGCTGTCGGCAGCGTGAAATCAAGTCCTTCTGCCAGGGCAACCTGATGTCCGGTATCACCTGAAAATACATTAGGCAGCGATACCTGAGGCAGGTTCATTGCTTCGCAAGCGGACAAGCCCAACACGCAGGCCACAATCATAGCGGATTTCAGGATGCGGGAGTGCATAGGTCGTGCAACATCTCAAGATAACGGTCGGTTTTGGCCACCAGTGGGTTTTCCATATTCCATGCATAACCTGCCAAGATGGAAACGACCATACGTTTCAATTGGAAATCATCATCTGGTTGTTCAAAAATAATTGTCTGCAGACGGCCGTCATACCATGCATTGACATAGGACCTGAAGGTTTCGACGCCATGTGCCAACGGCTTGGCAAATCCCGTATCCCAGTCGATGTCGGTACGTCCCTGATGGCGTGCGATCAACATATCAGCGGCCAATTCCGCAGAATGCAGTGCAATTGTAACCCCTGATGAAAATACCGGATCAAGGAAACCGGCCGCATTGCCAAGCAATACGTACCCGTCACCACACAGATTTTCTGACTCCGCACTGTACCCGGCGATTGATTGCAGTTGTCGGGTTGGTTCCGCATTGGCAAGCATCTGGCCAAGGCGTGTTTCCGATATCAGGCGATGAAAGACGTCCTGCTCGTTCATACCTGAAAATTCAGGGTCGCCATCCGGATAGATGACCCCAACAGAAGCAGTGCCATCTGAGAACGGGATCAGCCAGTACCAGATATCATGACGGTCAGGATGAACAGTAATCAGGATTTTATCACGGTCATAACCGGGGTCGTCGATGCGGTCCTTTACATGGGTAAACACTGCGCGGCGGGAAATCGATTGGGGCGCACGGGAAAGTCCCAGAAGTTTCGGCAAAACGCGGCCATACCCACTGGCATCGACAATAAAACCAGCCTGCAATTCACCTGTCACACCTGCTTTATCCTGATACGTGATCAGACAATTACCATCTGAGGCCCGTACTGCTGTAACCTTGTGGCCAAATCGCAGGTCAACACCAGCGCTTGCTGTTTCGTTTGCCAAGATATGATCGAACTCAGCGCGCTTTACCTGGTAGGTCGTCCCCCAGCCAGTTGTCTCGAAGTTTTGGCGAAAATCGATGGTGCGATATTTCGGGCCACACTCGAAAACAGCGCCGTTCTTATGCTGGAACCCCGCTTCTTCAAGGGCGGGTACAAAGCCCGCCCGTTCAAGTACATTCATGCAATTTGGTAGCAAACTCTCGCCGATCACAAAGCGCGGAAATTCCTGTGCCTCAAGTACTGTGACATGAAGGCCTGCGTCGTGAAGCAGTTTTGCAACTGTACTGCCAGCTGGACCGGCACCAATGACGGCGATATCGCAATCCTGTTTCAATTTGCGTGTCCTCTTCTTGTCGTGGGATTGGCGGGTGCTGTCATCCAAAAGGCAAGGAACCATGCGCCAACCAATCCGAACGCTATAACCGTGCCGATATCGCTGACCAATGGGACTGAACTGGTCGCCAAAAGGCCAAACGCGAGGACGCTACTAATCAGCGACAGAAATACAGCAAGTTGGGTATTTTCTGCTTGCTCTCGGTCTTTTCCTTCGCTCAGGAAAAGGACGTAGTCCGCGCCAATTGCAAAGACGAGAAACATTGCCATTGTCGTAAAGAAGCTGATCGGGACCCCAAACACAGTTCCACCAATAAGCGCAAACAGAACCGCACCAGCAGGGGCGGAAAAGACACGAAGTCCTTTGGCAAGGCCAAAGCGAAGCGATGCCAGCAGCAGTGCGATCAGGAGAACTGCGCCTAGTGCAATATAAGCCCAATAACGGTACTCGGCGAACTGTGCACTGATCGTTTCGGGCGGATTGATAAAGCGGGCATGTTCAAAAGGTTTGAGCACGGCGGCAACCGCGGTGCCATCGGTGACGCCACGCAATCGAATGATATCTGAGGTGCCAGCTTGAAGAGTTGTCAGCTCTGGCAAGGTATCGCCGATCTTATCTGGAGTAAGGTAGGGAGCGTCTAAATCCGGCGCATTGATGGGAGTTTGCAAAGCGTCAGCCAATGCTGGTGCGAATGGCCGGTATAGGTTGTTTATAACCAGTTCGCGATTGGCCCTTTGGCGCGCAATGGAGGGCACAAAATCTGACAACGCGATTGCACCTTCAATTATCCCATCGGCCATCAACGGCAAGATGGCCGTGCGGACCGCCTCGGATGTTTCAAGGCGCTCTTGTGTGTTGTGCCCATCAATGCGGATGAAGGCGGGGCTTCCACCCAAACCAAGGGTTTCCGATATCGTTTGGGTCTCTGAAAGCAGGGTCGGGTTGCTTTGACCAAGGGCACGGATGTCATCCTGACCCGGAACAAGAAAAACCGTCACGGGGAGAGCGGCTATCAGCATGCCTGCTACGATTAGGCGCAGTTGCGATGAAACAACCAGGTACGAAAAGGCACCCATAAGCCTGCGATGGACGATTGCGATAGGCGCGTCCTCGCGAACCTCACGGACTGGGAAAAGCGGCAAAAGGAACTTCACCGTGCAATAGGCCGACAGCAGGCCCGCAACTGAATAGACGGCTATTTGCAGCAATAAACTGGTGGGGCTAAGTGCAAGCGCAACGAAGCCGATGATCGATGTTAAAAGCCCCAGAGAAAGACCATTCCGGATCACCTTAAAACGGTCACGCGAACCCGTTTTGCCAGCCGGAACAACAAGAAAATGCAGGGCATAATCAATCGAAATCCCGATCATCGTCGCGCCGAACACCAAGGCAATGGCGTGGATGGTGCCGAAAAAGGCAGTCAACGCTGCTGCGCCAGCAATCAGTCCGCTTCCGACAACCACAATCGCGCCAATAAGCGGGATCGGTGAAAAGAAGGTCAGCCCGATTAGGATCGCAATCCCAAGTGTTGCAATCAAAGCAATGGTTTGAACGTCTTTTTTTGCTGCGGATGCTTCCTCCGCGCCGAAGAATATCTGGCCCGTTTTGAAGATCTTTAGTTTTGGCGCATTTTGGTGTGCGCCCATGATGATACGATTAGTTTGATTAACCCAAGTGGTTGCAGCGGCACCGGACTGGTTGCTTTTCAGCGACACGATTAACGGCAGATAAATACGGTCATTCTTGGTTGCTATGTCATTCCCGGAACCGAGTTTTGCCGCCAAACTTGTCAGAAATGACGGCATCAATAGGAATGGATCCTGCTTTAAGGTCGTGCTGGTGAAGAATGACGTTGGTGAATAGAGTTCCTGAAGTGTCCGTTGGTAAAGTTGCTTGGCTTGACCATTGAGAAGGGTATCCCTGTCATCGTTCGACAAAAGACCGCTCGCGTATGGGCCATAAAGCTTTTGGAGGTCATCAAGCCGCCCGGCGTTTTGCCCAGGCAGAGTGATGTTTTCAGTGCCATCGATCTGAGAGATTTTTGTTTTGAGTTGTTCGGCTATGGATACCAACTGATCACGGTCACCATGGGACAGCACGAAAATCGCCTGACGACCATTCTCCCGTAGCAGTGCACGTACCGCATCGATATCCCTGATACCATCCGAATACTTATCCTGTTCCTGCCCAATCAATGACAGAAAATCGGCATCCACCTTAGTCCGATCTGCGGTAAACTGCCAGACAGAAAAGCCAGCCAACAGGACAAGACAGATGCCCCAAACAAATGCACCGCGCATTATTCGCCTGTCCTGTCTGCAAAGAGTTTGGCGAATTCATCTGGCAAAGGATTTTCCCCAACCAGCTGATCGTCGAATGTAATGACATCGCGATCTGAAGACGGCTTTTCAATGGTCACGTTTTGCACAAAGATATCGCCCGACGCCACGATTTCGGCTACTTGGGTGGTGACTGCACTGTTAGGGTGCGGGGTGAGGGTTGTCTTCCATCTGTTTGATTGTTCGGCATTTTCTTGAATATCAAACTGATCTTCTAGGCCAGTCCAGTCGCCAGCCAATACCGAAGAGATCATGCTAACGAACTGTCGTGTTTTCGACCCGCTGGCCATGTCGTTCCGGGCACCATTCGGGGCAATCGCATAAATTCTATCGCGCTTAAGGACAGTTACACCGGGAAACGGGAACGTTGTTTTCCAGATTAGACCCGATTGCGGTGATATGACGAACTCACCACGGGACAGCAGCGGTTTTTCAAAGCCGTCCAGATGACGCGCAAGTTCAAAAGTGCCGTGGAGGTACTCATTCTGATTAAGTGATGCGGGTTTGGCGGTTTCCGCCCGCAATGTCTGAAGCCCGATCGATGGGGCGACAAATGCGATTGCACACAATGTGATCAGAACAAGAAAACGGCGGGTCACAGAAGTGCCTCCATCTTTTCGATGAAGAAGTCCGGGCTGCGATACAGCATTTCGCCACTGTGTTTTTCAACCGCGACCTGAATGGTAAATCCCTTGGTCAGTTTCTGGCCTGTTTTCGCATCTGTCACCAGATAGTCGATTTTCAGGCGGTTTTCATATTCGCGCAGGCTTGCGGTGATTGTAATTTCCTGACCGAAGTGACAGGGGGCAACATATTTGACGCGCATATCGACGACAGGCCAAACAAAGCCGGACTGATCCATTTGGGGATAGTTGTAGTCAACCTTGTCGAGCAGGGCACACCGGGCATTCTCAAAGAACTGAACGTAGTTGCCGTGCCACACCACGTTCATTGGGTCGAGATGGTAAAACTGCACCTTTTCAGTAACAGATGAGCTGAGCATCAGGCCTCCTCATCGTCATAAAGCGTCCAATGACGGCTTTGGATGCGGACAAGTAATTGGCGCAGGGTGGCTTCAAGTGGTTGGTCTTCGTCAATAAACGGAATGTCAGCTTCAAGCGCTGCACAAAACGCCGCAAGATCCGAACCAAGTTGACCAGATTGAATTTCGCCGGTTTGAAGACGTAGTGATATGGCCTGTCGAACCGTCACCAACAATCCTGCTGCAACCTGCTCTGTCAGTTCCAGTACCCGCAAACAATCACGTGCGGCGATGGTGCCCATACTGACCTTGTCCTGGTTATGGCATTCGGTAGAGCGTGAGAATACGCTAGCCGGCATGGTGTTTTTCAGAGCTTCCGCAGTCCAGGCGGATACGCCGATCTGCACTGCTTTCAGTCCATGATTGATTGATGCGCGATCTGATGAGGAACCCGAAAGGTTTGATGGCAGACCGTGGTTGAATTTGGTGTCGACCAGCAGAGCCATTTGACGGTCCATAAGATCCGCAAGGTTGGCGACAAGCGTTTTCATACCATCGGCGACAAAGGCGATATGCCCACCGTAAAAATGCCCCCCATGAAGGATTTCTTCTGCATCCACATCAATCAAAGGATTGTCGTTGGCGCTGTTAAGTTCTGTCTCAAGGATAGTGCGGAAGGTCGGCATCATATCCGCCAGCACCCCGATGACGTGCGGCGCGCAACGCAAAGAATAACGATCCTGCAAGCGTGCGGGCTGGTACGTTGGTCCAAGTGCAGCGAGGTCGTTGGAAATACGTGCAGCAACAATTGCCTGTTTGGGGTGGGGTTTTGCCGCAAAAAGTCGATTATCAAAATGTGCCGGGTTTCCCAGCAGGCCGATTGAGGCCAGTGAGGTGATCCGCGTGCTGAGTTCGCAGAGGTATTGGGCGCGCACAAAGGCCTGACACATCAGGGCCGTCATCACTGACGTGCCGTTCATGATTGCCAGCGCTTCCTTTGGCCGAAGACGCAGTGACGAAAGGCCAACTTTCGACAGGGCATCTGTTGCAGGCATTTCAGTGCCGTCAAAGAGCACATTGCGTTCGCCAACCAAGGCGGCAGCCACATATGAAAGTGGGGTCAAGTCACCACTTGCGCCCACCGAACCTTCTTCGGGGATCAGCGGTACGATATCGTTTTCGAGCAGGGCGGATAGCTGTTTGAGCAAGCCGGTGCTTACGCCAGAATAGCCAGTGCAGAGCGATGCGAGGCGTACAGCCAGAACGGCGCGTGCCTGATCGGGTTTCAGGATGTTGCCAAGACCACAACCGTGGAAACGGCTGAGATGAAGAGGAAGTTCGTCAACAAGCTCAGGAGGGACACGGCGTGAGACGGAATCGCCATAGCCGGTCGTGACACCATAAATATGACCATGGTCGTTAAGTTCCCGGTCGAGGAACGTGGCCCCGGCCTGAATACGCGAAGTGAACGCATCAGACACACTCAGGTGCGGAAGGGCACGTCGCTCGGCAAGGGCAACAATGTCCTCGATCGACAGATTTCCCTCGCCAAAAATGACATGCTTCTGGTTGTTATTCATTTTTATCCTTCTTGTCCGCCCAGAAATCGTAAAAATTGAACCATTGCAAGGGCTGTTCGATAGCAAGCTTTTCCAGCCAGCTTGCATATGTTTTTGCATGTTTCGTGATTGTGGCAGTGCGTTCCTTGCGCGGCAAGTCTATGCGCTCAGATAGTTTTTCCCACGAAATATTGAAACGTTTTCCCTCGCGCCAGGCAGCGCCCATATAGACCGGGCACTGTAAAACATGGGCGAGAATAAAGGGCCCCTGTGGGAACGGCGCATCTTGGCCGATAAATGGCACGGAAACCGTTTTGTCCCGCGCACCGATGGCAACCCGATCAGCAGCAATCACGATCCACTCGCCGCGTTCGACCTTTTCGCGCAGGATCATCGCGGTATCCGGGCCGATTTCGGTAACCTCGATCAGGTCAACCTGGCTTTCCGGGGCAAGTTTTTGAAGGACGCGGCCGAACCGGGCAGCGTTTTTCTGATGAAGCAGGACATTGACCCGAAAGTGGCGATCACGACTGGCAATGGCGCGGACGAGCTCGATATTGCCAAAGTGCGAGACAAACAGGATGACCGCCTGATCACGGGGAATATAGGAAAACAGGCTGTCCGCATTTTCGGGCAAATCAAGGTCATCAATGTTCATTTCGCCGCTCCAGGCAGCGATTTTATCAAGGGCGGATTCCCCGAATTTCATGAAGTGGCGAAAGCTGTCCCGCCAGGTCGGTTTGGGGTGACCATTGTGTTCCGCGACCCGCCTAAGAAAATCTCCCGATGCTGTTCGTGCGGTGCGCCCGGTCACGAAGAAGTAGGCAATGATTGGTGACATTGCGGCCAGACAGAGCTTTCGTCCGCCAAACCGATAAACCTGCCCTAGAAACCGCATACCCCAATAGATGCCGCGTTCGTCAATTTCTGACCAATGAGTATTGTTGCTCGCGGTTGCGGGTGGAGCAAACTGTCCGCCCTTGGCGATGAAGCGCGGGAGCCTTGCCAACATTCCGCACACCAGTCGGGTATGCATCCAGCTGATCAGAACATTATCGCGCCACATGCGGAAATTAGATGTGTTTCCAACCGGATAGGTGACCTTGATAGGTAAATGGATCACGGGCACGCCGTCCCAGAAAAGGCGCACCATGATCTCGGTGTCAAAGTCCATCCTGTGGCCGATGCCGTGGCGTTTCCAGATATCGAGGCTGGGGCCAATGGGATAGATGCGAAACCCACACATACTGTCTCGGATCTGAAGTGACAGCGTTTCTATCCAAACCCAGATATGGGTCACCCAGCGGCCAATCTTACGCCCGGTGGGAATGCTGTCATCATATACCGGAAGTCCGGTGATGAGGGCTTCTGGGGAGTTTTGTGCAAGCTTGACCATGTCATCGATGCGATCAAGGTCATGCTGACCATCAGCATCAACCTGAAACGCATGGGTGAAACCATGACGCTTGGCCGCGGCCATACCGGTCATCACAGCAACACCTTTGCCCGCATTGTCATCAAGTCGCCGACAAAAAACACCTTGGTCAGGTGCATGCAGCTGTTCTACGGCCTGCCGGGTTTCTGCGTCCGAACCATCATCGACGATAAAAATCGGGATGTCATGGTCGCGAATGCGCGTGACGACACTCTCAAGCATCGTACTATGGTTGTGGGTGGGGATGACGGCGCAAAGCTTCATGCTGGGTCACCATCATATTTTAATATGCCAGAGCTTAGATCACCGTCGCCATCAGAGAAGTACCGGAACTTTACTTTTTGGCGACTGGCGTCGCGGCGCAGTTCCAAAGTTACGATATGTCCGGGAAGGATCGGTTTTCGGAACTTAAGCTGGGAAACCTCGCCGGTTGTTTCAGGCGTTCCGAAGATGGATGAGGCGTATGACGTGGCCCAATGAAGTTGTGTGACGCCAGGTAAAATTGGCATGCCCGGGAAATGACCAACAAAGTAAATCAGGTCTTCGCGAATGCTCAGCGTGAGCGTCACCTGATCGTCCGTTTGCACGGTTTCAAGTATATCCGGTTCTGTTGGCTTTGGCGCGAAAACGGTGCGCAACAGGTGAAGAGGGCGCTTTCCCTGACTATCTGTCGGAATTTGCTCCACAAACCGCCAGCGTTGCGGCAAGGCGGCGTCTTCTTCAAATTCGGCAATTGCCCGGCGTAACAAACGCCCCATTCGAAAAGATCCCAACTCTTCAAGCCGCGCATATCCCGCACTGGTAAGAACGACAATCGCGCCAAGCCGGCGATCATTCTCATCAGGCAGTAAAACAGCAGCTTCCGATACCAACTCAGAGGCTATCAAACGCCGTTCCACTGAATTCAGCGACACACGTTTCCCTTCAATTTTGACGATGCGGTCAGCACGTCCGAGCAAGTGAAATTTCCCAGTGGCAGGCTCGATCTCAGCTTTGTCTTCGGTTTGATACCAGTCAGCGCCGGCAATATGAGGGGACTGAACGGCAAGGCAGTCCTTATCATTCAGGCGCGACATTACACCGGGCAGGGGAGTCCAGTCCGTTTCAGCAGACGTTTGTCGCCGGTAGGCAATGCCGCCGGTTTCCGTGCTGCCATATATTTCGATTGGGCAGGTCGCAAACATTGCCCGGGCAGCTTGTGCATGTTCGTAATCAAGTGGCCCGCCTGACGAGAATATCAACGATGGTCGCGCAACATCAACAAGGCCCGGGTGCAGGTTCTTGAGGTGGGCAGGGCTGGTGATCAGGACATCCCCGTGCTTGAGGTCACCCTGCATCATTTCCCAGAATGGTACAGGATCGGCCGTAAATATCCGGCCAGACATAACTGGCCAGATCACACGAAAGATCAGGCCATAAAGAGGGTCGGCAACGATTCTGACGAAATCCTCCAAAAAGCGCATTAACCATCTGTTTTACAAGCCTTAAATTAACTATTTCATCACGTGCAGACGATGCGTTACCTGCTGTATTCCCACACCCAGTAGCCAAAAGCCGTGGCACATAAAAGCCATGTGCCAATAACGACTGCGGCCGCAACGTGGCTGATCGGCTTGATTGCCACTTTAGCTGCTTTCGAGCGACTTGCTTCTATCACATTCGATGGCGTCAGCTTGATGACAAGGACGATGCCCAGCGGGACCAAGATAATGTCGTCAAGATAGCCCAGGATCGGCATGAAGTCCGGAATGAGATCAATTGGACTCATGGCGTACGCTGCGATTGCGAGCAGCCGAACGACTATGGGGGGTATTCGGGTCTCGCGCCACAAAATAACCGTCAGCGCATCATGCTGAATGCGTTTTGCCGCAGCTCGCAGCCTGCCAAAGATCACGGTAGACATCTAACTACTCCTTGCGCGATTGGCATCACTCGCAACTCTCAGGGATGATCAGGCCGAGACAATAGCGGGCTATTTAGCCAGGCTTGTTTGTAGTTGTTTCAACTGACCCTGGAGGACAGCTTTTTCCTGCAGTAATTCGCGATTCTGATCGTTGAGGAACTGGTTTCGGTCGTCAGCCGCTGCCACGCGCTCTCTGAGGTCGGAGATCCGCTGCTGGCAGGCCGCGAGATGTTTTTCAGAATCCGTTAGGGCCGCACCAAGCTTCTCCCTGTGTTCGGCGTCGCTATCTCGCTCCAGCTGGAGGCGGTCGACTGTCGCTTCCAGCGTTTCTGTTCGCGTTGCCCATTGTGTTATGACGGCCTGGCTCGCGTGCAATTTTTCTTTCAAGTTTTCAGCGTGATCCTGACTGGCCTCATAGCGCTGGTTTATTTGGTCGCGATGTTGTCTCAGCGTGTCGCGGTCCTGTTCGCTGGAACGGAGCTGCTGCGTCAGCTGATCCACCTGACCCTCCAGCCCTGACTGGGTCCTGTGGAACTGGTCCCGTTCATGACGGCGATCCTCGGCAATCTCCTGCTGGTAGTGCTCGAAATGGCTGCGGATATCGCGGTTTTCCTGCTTCATCTCTTGGACGGTTGCAGTGGTCTCACTGAGTTTCTCCTGACTTGCCTCCAGTTTGGACGTGAGTGAGGCCGCCCGGAGCTGTTCCTGTTGAAGAGCGTGGGCCTGGGCATCGCTTTCGTTGCGAAGCGCTTCATTGGCCTTCTCCAGCCCGCAGCGTTGCTCTTCCAGTGACTCGCACCGCTGCCGCACCTCTTCCAGCTCGGTGCGCCATTGCTGTTCCAGCGTCTGGTGCGCTTCGCGCTCCTGCGTAATACGTTCATCGGCCGCGTATTGAGCTCGCTCATGCAGGGCTTTCACGGCGGCCACCAAGTCAGCCGGGAGTCCGTTCAGATCCGCTGCGGCTTCGCTGCCTGATTTCCAACGTTTCAGCATTGGCCCGAGAGTGCTGCGACTGCCGGTACCGAGTTCCGATCGCACCCGGTCGACAGTGGGCTCGTCACCGCGTTGGCGGACGCGTTGCGCAGCGTTGGCGACATCCTGGTAAGTAATTCCGGCGCGGGCCATGACATGCCTCATTTTATCATATAACGTGATATGTAATATTACATTATTTATTCGATAATTAACAAAATTTATTTAAGATGCCTAACGCACGTTAAAGCGCGTTAACGTGCGTTAGTGTGTGGTCTGTTCTATCCTGCTCCTGTAACGCCGGTACATCAGCGGCTCTTGAAAGCACGCCTCGAATTGGAGCGGTCATGGATCCAAAACCCACCGTCAAGTCCACATTACGTAACGCGGAAAAGACCGTATTAGCCGATACGGCTAATCGGTACATCCACATGGCCACCACCGACAACACGCGGCGGACCTACCGTGCGGCCATTCGCAGCTTTGAGCGCTGGGGTGGACGTCTCCCGACACAGCCGGCGACCCTTGCGGCCTATCTGTCCGATCAGGCAGACGCGCTTAATCCTCGCACGCTGGATGTTTACCTGACGGCCCTGGGGCGCTGGCACCAGACTCAGGGATTGCGTGATCCCGCTCGAGACCCCGGCGTGCGCAAAACGTTGGAAGGGATTCGTCGCGCCCATGGTCGGCCGAAACGGCAAGCCCGGGCGCTGCGCCTCGAACACATTGCGGCCTTCCTGGAAACACTCCAGCAACAGCCTGACTCGCTCAAGAAGCATCGTGACTGGGCCCTGCTGCAGGTCGGTTTTTTTGGGGCGTTTCGCCGCAGTGAATTGGTAGCGATTGAGGTGAAGCACTTGTCGTGGGAGCCGGAAGGGCTGGTGGTGACCCTGCCGCGCTCTAAAACAGACCCTCACGGTGAAGGCCTGAAGCGGGCCCTGCCTCGGGGCAACGAGCTGGTCTGCCCGGTCAGCGCCCTCGAAACCTGGCTAGAGCATGCCGGCATTCACGAAGGCCCCGTCTTCCGCGCCGTCAACCGCTGGGATCGGTTGCAATCCCAGGCCCTTTCAGGCGGGTCGGTGAACCGAATCCTGAAAGCGCTTGGGGAAACCTGCGGCCTGGACTTCGTGCCGACCCTGAGCAGTCACAGCTTCCGGCGCGGTCTATCCACCGCCGCCGCGCGGGAAAAGGTCGACTTTGCGCAGATCAAGCGCCAGGGTGGCTGGAAGCATGACGGGACGGTGCGGGGCTACATCGAGGAAGGACAGCAATTTACGGACAACGCCGCAAACACCTTACTGACCAAAGTCGCCAGGTTGATCCGGGACACCGACTAATGGTGAGTGTGGTCGCGGCTGGCTACGCTGCCCGGAAGCACTCAGAATACGATGAACAGGTATCTGTAGTGGCTCACAAAGCTAATCTGTTGGGCCCGCAATTATCCTGAGCAGTGGGACCACATTGGGTGAGAAAGGGCGCCCGGTTGGGCCCAGATTAGCTACGAACCGACCAACCCCTGACCGTCATACTCGACGGTTCCGCAAGGCAGCTGTTCCCGCACCTGCACCACCTGGTCCGTCGTCCAGTTGAGCGACGCTGCAAGCCGCTTAAGAGTGACAGGACGACCCTGGACCAGCTCACGCAATAGCGCCACATGAAGCGTGGCCTCCGCTTCTCCGGTCAGGCCCAGCCGATTCACGATTTCTCGCATATCATTCACGGGGCCTTGCCTTATCCCGCGCAGCAGGATAGTTGTTTGACATCCTTTATAGTCGCCGGTCAGGTTGATGTGCTCCCAGCCCAAGGGAGAAAGATGCCGCAGAAGCGTCTCGTCGATATCCCGGCCGTCTTCGCGCAGTGCTTGAACCGCCCGCTCCATATAAACCGTATTCCAAAGGATAATAGCGCTGACGACGAGATTGAGTCCGCTTGCACGGTAGCGTTGATTCTCGTAACTGCGATCGCGGAGTTCACCGAGCCGGTTCAGGAAGACGGCACGAGCCAGCGCGTTCTTAGCCTCGCCCTTATTCAAACCAACCTGCACGCGGCGACGCAGTTCGACGTTTTGCATCCAGTCGAGTGCGAATAATGTTCGCTCAATGCGGCCCAGCTCGCGCAATGCGATCGCGAGGCCATTCTGACGCGGATAGCTCCCGAGCTTGCGCAGCATCAGTGATGCGGTGACAGTGCCCTGCTTACTTTATTTCGAATTAGTAA
>NZ_DBGS01000142.1:0-15515 GCF_002295455.1 Thalassospira sp. UBA848
ACACAGTTAAAGATCCAGGCCAGTTCGGCGTGGGCGGAAACCTGACTTTGGTTAAACAGCACCTGATTTTCCGGATCAATGCCCGAAGCAATCATGCTGGCCGCCAGTTCGCGGATGTTGGAACGCAGTTCCTTGGGGTCTTGCCAGACCGTGATGGCATGCATATCGACCACGCAGAAGATGCATTCATATTTCTTCTGCAGTTCGACCCAGTTGCGGATCGCGCCAAGATAGTTGCCAAGGTGAAGGTTACCGGTGGGCTGAGCGCCCGAAAACACACGTTCCATAACGTCGTCGTCCATTTCAATTTATGTTTAACAGGGCCTGCATACTCCGCCAGGTTTTGGACACCCGCCGGCGGACGAGCATGCAAGCAAACAGCGCGCGAGTTTAGGGTCTGGCCCGATTTGGTCAAGCTGCTTGTCAGGAAACGCGCCGAATAATTGTGATCAGGCGGGTTTTCCACGCTTAAGTGTCGATTTCAACTCGGAAAAGCTGGTCGCGCCAAGCAGTTGGGCGCTGACCGCATAGACAGCCATGCCCCCGCCAACACAGATCGCCATGGTGATGATCCGCGTGATCGAAAGCGCGTCATTTTGCCAGAAGGCATCAATGGCAAACCAAAGTACCGACCCCATCAAGGCGGAAGCCAGAAGAATGCGCGGCACACGTTTTAAAAGGCGGGCATCAAATGTCAGGTCACCGCGCCGACGCAAAAGGAAGCCAAGCGACATAGCATTGACCCACACCGAGACAGAGGTGGCCGCAGCAATACCGAGATGGCCGAACCATGGCATCAAAACCACGATCAGAACGATGTTGAGCACCATGCAGGAAATGCCAATGCGGATCGGTGTTTTGGTGTCTTCGCGCGCAAAGAAGCCCGGTGCCAGCACCTTGACCAGAACCGAGGCCGGCAAGCCAAAGGCAAAAACGGTCAGCGCCATGCCGGTCATAAGGGTTTCCTCGGATCCAAAGGCGCCGCGTTCAAACAGGACGTTGATCACCGGCAGGCCCATGACACCAAGGGCAACCGCCGCAGGCAAGGTCAGAAGGAGGGCGATTTCAATGCCGCGATTCTGGCTATACATCGCGGTTTTGGGATCATCGCCCTGCAATTGGCGCGACAGCGTCGGCAAAAGGGCGGTGCCAATGGCAATGCCGATCACGCCAAGCGGCAGTTGCTGAACGCGATCGGCGTAATACAGCCACGAAACTGCGCCATCAGATACAAGGGACGCCAGCATGGTGTCGATCAGAAGATTGATCTGATAAACGCCTGCCCCGATCATGCCCGGGATCATGCGTTTGCCCAGAAGCTTGATCCGGTCATCAACGCGTGGCAGCTGCCATTTGATGGCAAAACCGGCCCGCTTGCAGGCAATCACCATGGCAACGAATTGTGCCACGCCCGCAATCGCGACCCCCCAAGCAAGGGCATGGGCCGGTGTTTCGGTGACCGGGGTCAGGCCAAGCAAGGCACCGATCAGGCAGATATTGAGAATGATCGGGGCGGCTGCGGCCGCAGCATAGCGATGGAGCGTATTCATCACGCCTGACATCAGCGCAACGGCGGAAATAAACGCAAGATACGGGAAGGTGATGCGCGACAGTTCGACGGCGAGCGCGAATTTTTCCGGGTCTTCGGCAAAACCCGGCGCAAACACATACATCGCCCAGGGCATCAGGATTTCGATGATTGCGACCAGAAAGCCGGTGATCAGAACCAGCATCGACATGGCGCGCGCAGCAAATTCGCGGGCGATATCCAGACCGCGTTTTTCAATGTCGCCAGCCAGAAGCGGGATGAAGGCTGCGGAAAACGCGCCTTCGCCAAACAGGCGGCGAAACAGGTTGGGGAACTTGAACGCCACGAAGAACGCATCGGCCATGCCCCCGGCACCGAGCATCCCGGCGATCAGAATGTCGCGGCAAAATCCCAGCAAACGGGACAGCAAGGTAAAACCACTGACGGTGGCAATAGAGCGGACAAGCGACATGCGTTGGCGTTCCGAATCAGGGCGTCTTTAAAAAGGCCGACAAGGTGTCTGGCAATTGCGGCGAATTTTGCGGGCGGTCCCGCACATGTGAGAAAATCTGACAGCCGAAAGTGAAGAAGTCGTAATGACGGGCACTTACAGGCGGCGCTTATATCGCATTTTTGTGAAAGTGATTGAATCAGGTGATTTTTTTGCATCCCCTGTGACAGCCGTCACAGAAAAAGCGTTGCAGAGGACCTAAATTCGATCTCGCTGAGGATTCGTTGGGACGCGAGCCTCGATATTGGACGGGCGGGGAATACAGGGATCCACCTCAACCTGCTGCACTCCGAGGATTTCGACACCGTGGATAACAGGTCACGCTGTCGGATTTGGTTTTACCCTTCCTCGTCCGTCGCAATTTCCAAAACATAATTCGAGCACCGTACCGGCCAAGTTGGTCGGGACAGCCGGATCTGACCCATACCGTGGCGTTGCTGATGGTAGCGCATGGGTATTGGGTCGATCCGGTTTGTGCGCATCTTTTATCCTGAAAGACCGGGATCAGTCGTTGCGAATCGCCTGCGTCAGGGTTTCCTTGACCTGGACAAACTTGGTGCGGCTGTCGATCTTGAGCCCGAAGACATCCTTTACATAGAAAACGTCAACCGCGCGCTCGCCAAAGGTGGAAATCCGGGCCGAGGCGATTTGCATGGACAGATCGCGCAGCGCACGTGTGATGTCATAGAGCAGTCCCAGTCTGTCGCGCGCGGTGATTTCAATCACCGTATGGGTGCGGCTGGCCTTGTTGTCGATAATGACATTGGGCTCGACCTTGAACACGGCCGTGCGGTGCTTGTTGTCCTTGGTCTGGCGGCGTTCGATTTCCTGACTGGGGCGAATCTGCCCGGAAATGACCTTTTCCAGTGTGTCGCGCAGGCGATCAAGTTTGGTGCTGTCGTTAAAGGCCTCACCATTGGTGTCCTGCACGAAAAAGGTATCAAGTGCCATGCCATCGGCAAGGGTGAGGATCTTTGCATCGACCACGTTGGCGCCACACAGCGCCATTGCGCCTGCAATCTGGGAAAACAGGCCGGGATGGTCCGTGCAATGCACAGTGATTTCGGTGGCGTCGATTTCGGTATCGATTCGCACATCGACCGTGATATCGGCCCCGGATTCACGGGCCTTGTGCGTCAGGTGTGCGTGATGAACGTGAATATCGGTATCGAAACTCAGCCAATAGGACGGATAGCCGCGCTCGATGAAGTCTTCGATATCCTGTTCCGGCCAGTCTTTCAGCGCATCGCGAAGCGCTGCTTGTGCATTTGCAACGCGCGAATCGCGGCTATCGGCATTCAGACCCCCCGAGAGCATGTCATCAGTGGCGTAGTAAAGTTCGCGCAGAAGGGTCGCCTTCCAGCCATTCCAGACATTGGGGCCGACCGCACGGATATCGGCCACCGTCAGGCACAGCAACAGGCGCAAGCGTTCCTGGGATTGCACCAGATCGGCAAAGGCGCGAATGGTGCTGGGATCATTCAGATCACGCTTGAACGCCGTCAGGCTCATCCACAGATGCGCCTTGACCAGCCAGGCGACCGCCTCGGTATCAGCCGGGGACAGCCCCAGACGCGGGCACAGCTTTTCGGCGACTTCGGCACCCAGTTCGGAATGGTCACCACCGCGTCCCTTGGCGATATCATGCAAGAGCACGGCGACATAAAGGACGCGCCGTGAAATCACCTGACCCATGATGCGGGTCGCGACGGGGGCGTCTTCGGCAAGTTCGCCACTTTCAATCTGATTGAGGATGCCGATGGCGCGGATGGTATGCTCGTCCACGGTATAGGTGTGGTACATGTCATACTGCATCTGGGCAACGACACGGCCGAAATCGGGGATAAAACGCCCCAGAACCCCGGCCTCGTTCATTTTACGAAGCGCAACGTCCGGGCTGTCGCGCTGGGTGAGGATTTCAAGGAAAACCTCGTTGGCGTCGGGATCGTTTTGCAGCTTGTGATCAACGTATTTCAGGCTTTGTGTCACCCAGCGGAGCGTTTCGGGGTGAATGCCCACACCGTTTTGATGGGCGACCAGAAACAGGCGCAGGATCTTGATCGGGTCCTTTTTGAAGACATCAAGGCTTTCGACCGTCAGGCGGTCATTGCGCAATTCAAACCCGTCAATTTCCTTGGTGCCAAACAGCTTGCCGGGAAAGCGGATCAGCGGGCGGCGCTGATGGCTTTCTTCAAGGGCGGCACAGAAGATGCGCGTCAGATTCCCGACATGCTTCACCATCAGATAATAGTGCTTCATGAAGCGTTCGACGCCAGATGCCCCGGCATGATCGGTATAGCCAAGCCGTTCGGCAATTTCGCGCTGCATGTCAAAGGTCAGACGGTCTTCTTCGCGATCAGACAGGTAATGCAACCAGCAACGCACGGCCCAAAGGAAGTTCTGTGCCTTCAGGAAGCCGCGCGCCTCCTTGCGGGTCAGGACCTTGAGTTCGACCAGCTCCATCGGGGAGTTGACCCGATACAGGTATTTGCCGATCCAGAACAGGGTATGGAGATCGCGCAAGCCGCCTTTGCCATCCTTGACGTTGGGTTCAACCACATAGCGTGAATCCCCCATCCGTGTATGGCGTTCGTCACGTTCGCCAAGCTTCTTTTCGATGAATTCGATGCCGCTGCCCTTGACCAGCTCTTCGATGAAGCGGGTTCGGAACTGCTTGTAGGTTTCTTCATCCCCCCAGACAAAGCGGCTTTCAAGCAGATTGGTGCGAATGGTGATGTCCTGTTTGCCCATGCGCAGGCAATCATCGACCGAGCGCGTCGCATGGCCGACCTTAAGGCCCAGATCCCACAGCATATAAAGAATGAATTCGACAACCTGTTCACCATGCGCGGTCTGTTTGTAGGGGAACAGAAACAGGATATCGACATCCGAATGCGGCGCCATATCGCCCCGGCCATAGCCGCCGACGGCCACCACCGACATGCGCTGTTCATTGGTCGGATTGTGCAGGGGATATTCAAATGTGGTGGCAAAATCATGGATCAGACGCACGATCTGATCCATCAGGAAACTGTTGGAAAAGACCGTGTCCTGCCCGGAATTGCTTTCTTCAAAACGCGCGCGGATAACCGATCGCCCGGCCTCCAGCACCGATTTAAGCTTGTTGAGAACGGCGGTGCGCCGCTTGAAACTCTTGAGTGCGGGATCGTTGGCGATGGCCTCAAGCTCGGCAAAGACCTTTTTGCGGTCGATGATTTCGCGCTGCTTTTTGATCTTGTAGGTCACGAGGATCAGTTTCCTTTAAGCGCCCGAAGCCGATATAGCGCATCAAGCGCTTCGCGCGGGGTCATGTTATCGGGATCAAGATCGGTAACCGCATCAAGAACTGCCTTTTGACCCTCAGACAGTGCGGGCGTGTTTGCACGTTCTTCCTTGGCGGCTTGCTCGATCGCAACCGCAAACAGTGGCAGGTCATCTGCCAGTTTGGAAACAGCGCCCCCCTGTTCGCCCTTTTCTAGGGTCTTGAGAACCTGTTCGGCGCGCTTGATCACGGGTTTTGGCAGACCGGCGAGCTGGGCGACGTGAATGCCGTAAGACCGATCGGCACTGCCAGCGCCAACTTCATGAAGGAAGACGACCTCGCCCTGCCATTCCTTGATCAGCATGGTGTGACACGACAGGTGTTTGAGCTTGGCAGCCAACGCGGTCAGTTCGTGATAGTGGGTGGCGAAAAGACCACGACACTGATTGATTTCATGCAGGTTTTCAACCACAGCCCAGGCAATCGACAGGCCATCAAAGGTCGCGGTACCACGCCCGATTTCATCAAGGATAACCAGCGAACGATCGGTTGCCTGATTAAGGATCGATGCGGTTTCAACCATTTCGACCATGAAGGTGGATCGCCCGCGTGCCAGATCATCGGCCGCGCCAACACGTGAAAACAGCCGGTCTATCACCCCGATATGGGCCTTTGCCGCCGGAACAAACGCGCCGATCTGGGCCAGAACCGCAATCAATGCATTCTGACGCAGGAAGGTCGATTTACCGGCCATGTTCGGACCGGTGATCAGCCACAGGCTCTGTTCATCTTCAAGGCGGCAGTCATTGGCGACAAAGGGTGCGTCGCCATTTTCGCGCAAGGCGGCCTCGACCACCGGATGGCGGCCAGCGGTGATGTCAAAGGCAAGGCTGTCATCAATGTTGGGGCGAATACAACCCTGATCGCGGGCGAGTTCGGCCAAAGCAGCCGATACGTCAAGCCCGGCCAGAGCCTGGGCGCATTTGGCAATGTCATCGGCCTTGGCAAGAACGGCGGCGACCAGTTCGTCAAACAGTTCAAGTTCAAGGGCAAGCGCCTGATCGCCTGCCTTGGAAACCTTGCTTTCAAGTTCCGAGAGTTCGACGGTGGTAAAGCGTACCGCATTGGCCATGGTCTGGCGGTGGATGAACTCATCGACTTCCATCATCTTGTCGGCGGTCTTGGCCGATACTTCGATGAAATAGCCCAGAACGTTGTTGTGCTTGACCTTGAGGTTGGAAATGCCGGTCTGTTCGGTATAGCGGGCCTGGAGATTGGCGATCAGCTTTTTGCTTTCGCTTGAAAGCATGCGCAGCTCATCAAGTGGCGGGTGATAGCCGCCAGCAATGAAGCCACCATCGCGTGCCAGAAGCGGCAGGCTTTCGGCAATCGCGCGGCGCAACAGATCAATCAGATCGCCGTGATGGCCCATCATGGTCAAATGATCAGAAAGGGCTTCGGGCTGGGCGGTCAGGCCGTCATTGCCGCCATCGGGTTTATTCAGAAGATTGCCAATCGCAAAGGCACAAGACAGGCCATCGCGCATCGCGGCCAGATCACGCGGACCACCACGCCCGACCGACAGGCGGGACAACGCGCGTTCGATATCAGGGCATTCGCCAAGGGCGGCACGCAGATCTGATCGCAACCCATCGCGATCATGGAAATATTCCACCAGATCAAGGCGCTTGTTGACCTCGTCCGCGTTGGTCAGCGGGGCGGACAGGCGGGCGGCCAGCAAACGTGCCCCGGCACCGGTACGGGTACGGTCAATGACCGACAGCAACGATCCCTTGCGTTCGCCCGACTGGGTCTGGATCAGTTCAAGGGATCGACGGGTGGCGGCGTCGATTTCCATCGCCGCCCCCTCTGCCACGCGGGTTGGTGGGGCAAGGCGGGGCATCTGGCCCTTTTGGGTCAGTTCGACATAATCAATCAGCGCGCCAGCGGCTGAAAGCTCGGCGACCTCAAAACCGCCAAAGGCATCAAGGGCCTCGACCTCATACAGCTTTTTAAGCCTGAGCTGGGCGTTTTCCGCATCAAAGCGCGCGGTTGGCTGCGGGGTGATGATGTTTTTATATTCGGCGTAGATGTCGAACATTTCAGACCGGTTCAGCATCTTTTCCGAAAACAGGATCTCACCCGGATCAAGGCGGGCAAGGGCGGCACCGAGGCCCGCCATATCGGATGGCTGCACAAAGAAATCACCGGTCGACATATCAAGCCACGCCAGCCCGATCTTGCCGCGGACTTCTGATACGGCGGCCAGATAATTGTGGCGCCGTGCATCAAGCAGACTGTCTTCGGTAAGGGTGCCCGGCGTGATCAGGCGCACGACACCGCGTTTGACCACGGATTTGGCACCGCGTTTCTTGGCTTCGGCCGGGTCTTCCATCTGTTCACAGACGGCCACCCGGAAGCCCTTGCGGATCAGGCGCTGCAGATAGGTTTCGTGACTATGGACGGGAACACCGGCCATGGGAATTTCGTTACCTTGATGCTTGCCGCGTTTTGTCAGGGCAATATCAAGGGCTTCGGCGGCCTTGACCGCATCGTCAAAGAACAGCTCGTAGAAATCGCCCATCCGATAGAACAGCAGGCAGTCCTGATACTGTTCCTTGATTTCAAGGAACTGCATCATCATCGGCGTCGCGCCTTCCTTGGAGAAAGAAGGTGCGGTAGGTGTGGTATCGGAAGTATCGGCGATCTGGTTCATAATGACTTGATAGCAAACCCTGAAGGCAAAGACGAGAGCAGGAAACTGGCGGGGTGATAAAACTTGATCTATGCCATTGCAACGCCTGAATTTCTGCGAATATATAAAGATCGTGACCAACAACCAACTGTCGTTTCCCGCGACAGAATAACAGTGAGCAAGGAGCGTACAAAATGGCAGAAGAACAGACCATCCCGCAGGCCCCGGAACTGGTCGGACTGTTTGATACCAAGGACGGTTTCGATGCGGCTCTGCGTGCGCTCCGCGATGCCGGGTTTGAACGCACCGATCTGTCGGTTTTGAGCTCCCATGAATCCATCGACGTGGCTGGCAAGGATGGTCGGTCCTGGTCCGATGTGCTGACAGCACTTGTGGGTGAAGCCAAATATGAAGTGCCGCTGGTGGCGTCCGGTGCGATTGCATTGTTTGGTGGCGCGGCAACCGCGGCGGCTGCGATCGCGGTCGGGGCCGGTGTTGGCGCAGTCGCACTTCGTGAATTTATCGAAGAAGTGACATCCACCCCGCATACCGAGGATTTCGCCCGCGCGGTTGATGCCGGGTCTGTCATCCTTTGGGTGCGGATCGACCCGGACCATGACGGTGCCGAGGACAAGGCACGCGCCATTCTTGAAAAGAACGGGGCGACCAACATCCATATGCATATGCCGAAATAAGCTGACGAACTGTCAGGCGACAGAGTCTGGCGGCTCTGCGCGACTTTGACAGATGCCGAAACAGGAATGCGGGGGCCAGTGCCCCCGTTTTTCGTATCATGGAAAATTCACGTTATTGCGATTGCCGTGGCCGCGATTGCGCAGTGCAACAGATCATGCGCCGCATCCCGTTATTTGGCGATACCGGATTACATTGCTGAAAAACCAAGGCTTATTGCCAATCCATGCCTTGATGGGTGATCGGTCATATCTGTTTGGCCGGTAAAATATCGTCGCTAAACAGATGCGTTCTGGTGTTGATGGTGCGGCGCAACATACGGAAAACGCTACGTAATTTTGCGGTTGCCGTTAACGTCGCCTTTGACCCGCGACCCGAAGCCTGATTTATTGGGCGGTCCGACATGACGGTCCCACACCGGAAATTTGTCGATCAGGAAAATCTACACTCAAGAACAACACAGACCGATCAGGTCGATTTCCATCTCACCACGCAAGCGTCAGTGAAAACATAATGTCAGATACAGAAATCAAGGTTCGTGACCGTGAAGCGCTGCTGTTCCATTCCAGCGGGCGCCCCGGCAAAATCGAAATCACCGCATCCAAACCGCTGACCACTCAGCGCGACCTATCGCTGGCCTATTCGCCGGGTGTTGCGGTGCCGTGTCTTGAAATCGCCAAGAACCCGGCGACTGCCTATGATTATACCTCCAAGGGCAATATCGTTGCGGTCATCTCCAACGGGACGGCAGTGCTTGGCCTTGGCAATCTGGGGGCGCTGGCCTCCAAGCCGGTAATGGAAGGCAAGGCGGTTCTGTTCAAGCGCTTTGCCGATGTGGACGGGCTTGATCTTGAAGTTTCGACCGAAGACGTTGACGAGTTCGTCAATTGCGTGCGCTTTTTGGGCGCATCGTTCGGCGGGATTAACCTTGAAGACATCAAGGCCCCGGAATGCTTCATCATCGAACAGCGCCTGCGCGAGGTTATGGACATTCCGGTGTTCCATGATGACCAGCATGGCACCGCGATCATTGCGGCATCGGGCCTGATCAATGCCTGTGACCTGACGGGGCGAAAGCTTGAAGACATCAAGCTTGTCATCAATGGTGCCGGTGCGGCCGCCATTGCCTGCTGCGAGCTGGTCAAAAGCATGGGTGTCGCCCATGACAACGTGATCATGTGTGACTCGCGCGGTGTGATCTACAAGGGCCGTGAAGACGGCATGAACCAGTGGAAATCGGCCCATGCGGCAGATACCGATGCGCGTTCGCTTGAAGATGCAATGGCTGGTGCGGATGCGTTCTTTGGCCTGTCGGTAAAGGGGGCGGTGACGTCGGCCATGGTCAAAAGCATGGCCAAACAGCCGATCATCTTTGCCATGGCCAACCCGGATCCGGAGATTTCCCCGGAAGAGGTTGCCTCCATCCGTAATGACGCGATCTGCGCGACCGGGCGTTCGGACTATCCGAACCAGATCAACAACGTGCTTGGCTTCCCCTATATCTTCCGTGGTGCGCTTGATGTGCAGGCATCCACGATCAACGAGGAAATGAAGATTGCCGCCGCACAGGCCGTGGCATCCCTTGCCCGTGAAGATGTGCCTGATGAAGTGGCCGCGGCCTATTCCGGGCGTCGTTTGCAATATGGTCCGGAATATATCATCCCGGCACCGTTTGACCCGCGTCTGATCATGGCCGTGCCCAAGGCCGTGGCCCAGGCCGCCATGGATAGCGGTGTGGCGCGTCGCCCGATCATTGACATGGAAGAATATGAAAACCAGCTGCGTGGTCGCCTTGATCCGACCGCGGCACACTTGCAGCTGATTTCCGACTATGTCCGTGCGCACCCGAAACGCATTGCGTTCGCCGAGGGCGAGGAAGAAACCGTAATCCGTGCGGCGGTGGCCTATCGCAATTCGGGCTATGGCACGCCGATCCTGATCGGGCGTGAAGACCGCATTGCTGAAAGTGCCAAAAAGCTTGGCATCGAGAGCCTTGACGGGGTTGAGATCAATAACGCGGCACTTTCGGCCCATAACAGCGAATATGCCGAGTTCATGTATGAACGCCTGCAGCGCAAAGGGTATTTGTGGCGTGATTGCCAGCGCATGGTGAACCAGAAGCGTAACGTGTTTGCCTCTGTGATGGTCGCCAAGGGCCATGCCGATGGTCTGATCACCGGTCTGACCCGGAACTTCAATCGCAGCTTTGCGGATATCGCCAGCGTGATTGACGCCAAAGAGGGCGAAATCCCGATGGGTCTGTCGATTGCGATTGCCAAGGGCCGGACGGTGTTCATCGCCGATACCCGCGTTCATAACGTGCCCAATGCCGAAGAACTGGCAGAGATCGCCATTCAGGCTGCCGAGAAAGCCCGCCAGATGGGCCATGAGCCGCGTGTGGCGATGGTTTCGCACTCGACCTTTGGCAACCCGTATAGCGAGGATACCGACCGTATCCGTGAAGCGGTTGGCATTCTGGAAAACAGCAATGTTGATTTCGAGTACGATGGCGACATGGCGGTTGATGTCGCGCTCGATACCGAGCTACTGAAGCTTTATCCGTTCTGCCGCCTGTCTGGCCCGGCCAACGTTCTGGTCATGCCGGCACTCCACGCGGCAACCACGGCATCGAAGCTGCTTGACAAGCTTGGCGGGGGCACGGTGGTTGGTCCGGTGATGATCGGCATGGAAAAACCGGCCCAGATCGCCCAGATGGGGGCGACCGTGAACGATCTGGTCAACCTCGCTGCCCTTGCCGCCCACGAGGCAGAGCACGGTTAATCCGGCCAGGAAAACACATCAAAAAGGCGGGGCTGGTTTTTCAGTCTCCGCCTTTTTTCTGTTCTGGGTCTATTCGCGCTCTATTCGGGGTCTGTCGGGCGGGCGTCCGCGGGTTATTCAACAGCCTGCCCAAAGATGGCAATCGCAACGCCAATGGTTGCGATGGCAATGATCAGATCGAATATCACGTTTCTTGCCCGGACCTTCGGAAGGTGGTGTGCTGATCTTCAAGGACTGAAAAACCAGTTTGCGCTCAATAGGGAGCTGACCCTGGCATATCAAATCCGGCCTGTATTGAGGCCATGGGCACGCTCAGGCCATCAATTCGTCCGGCGCATTTTGCGCAAGCAGGTGATATCCTGACACCTCGATGCCCATATGGAGGCTTTTGAAGTTTGCATGTGACATCTGACCCGATTTTTGCCACATCATCCGGGCAAAACTTGGCAATTCAGACCAAAACCAAGAAAACAGGAACCGCTTATGGGCCCGTTGACCCGATTTTTTGCCGTTATCATGTTTTTCCCGCTGCTTGCGGCCTGTGAAGATGAACAGGTCAGCGGGCCGGCCGCTGACGAAATCACCACGGCCGTCATCGAACGGTTTCGCGACGATCCCTATGCCAAGGTCGGCCATGTGGAAAACGTGACCAAGACCAACAGCATTTCCGAAGAAGACAATGAAGTGATTGTCATGGTTCGCTATGAACTTGTCTTTGACCGCACGGTCGCGGAATTTGCCGATGACGTGTCGGAAAAAGGCAAGGCAGCCGGGTCGATGGATGAAGTCGGCAATACGGTGCGCGATGCGCTTGATCTGGTGAAGACCAAGATGCTGACCCTTAAGGAAGGCGAGTACACTGTTGGCGACCGCCGGGTGATCGAAGACGAGATCCGCCTGCTGAAATCCGAGAATGGCTGGATTTATCGCGGCGGGTCGTAAGCTTCGATAGCTTCGATCCCGGAACGTGACACAAAAAAGGGACCCGGTTTGGGTCCCTTTTTTATAGATATGGTTTCCGGTTATTCTTCGATTGAGGCCAGAACCTTGGGCGGGGGTGGCACATCACCAACCGCGAAGGTCAGGCCATCAAGTTCGTTGAGGTCATTGACGCTCATGATCGCGTGCAGGCTGTCGACATATTCAGCCCCGCGTTCGGAATATTTCGTCAGGGTTTCGGCCAGTTCCCAGCCAGTAATCATCTGGCCATCGGCGCGCAGTGCTGCACGGCGTTCGCGCAGTGACTGATAGGCCGGATGGGAATTGATGTTGCGCGCATAGGCCCGCACACTGTCCATAAGGCTGCCGAATGCCTTGATGACATGGGTTTTGCCCTCTTCGCGGCCCTTTGGCACGATGCCCTCGTCATCGCCCCAGGCCCACTGGCCAAACAGGGCGTTGCCCTGACGCACGAAGCGCGACGTTCCCCAACCGCTTTCCTCGGCCGACTGGGCAAGAATAAGCGAGGTCGGGATCACATCAATGCGTTCAAGCAGGGCCGTGATGCCGCCATCGGTGACGCGATAGCGTTTCATCTGCTGATTAACCCATTGCTGGTCCTTCGCGCTGACCGGGGTGCCGGAAATACCCTTGGCCTGAATGGCCATCAGACGTTCGCGGCGTGCGGTGATTTCTTCGTTCACCCGCATGGCCAGCGGCAGCATGATGCGCAGGAACAGCTGTTTGCGTTCATCAACCGATGCCAGTTCGCCAAGACCTTTCGGGACGCGCTTGATATAGACGCGCGGCACTTCACCCACTTCGGGCAGATGGTAATCGATGCTTTTGAAATACTGGTTAAGCGCGACCACTTCAGGGCCGCGGCGATAAACCGGTTTCTTTTTCTTGGTTTTGGTGTCTTTTGCTGTGACTTCAGCCGTCTCGGTGTCGAGACCTTCCGGAGTTGGCGAGAGATCAATTCCGGCGAAAATACCAATATACAGGAAAAATACTGCCCCGAAAATCGAGGCAAGCGCAGTATTCCTGTAGTTATTTGTTTTTGCGCTAGTCATTGTTGAATCTCCTGGATCAGTCAAACTGTCCATCCCAAGTGGAGGTTATCTATGCCTGCCGCAGCCAGTGATCGCAACGGGCAATATCCCCAAGAGTTGAAAACGCCAAGAAAACCTTTTCGTTGGGCGCAAATTTTTAACGCCCGGCGCGGGCATATGTTCGCGCCGGGCGTTCGAATTTGTTAACGACTCGTAAAATTGCCCGTGGTCAGTTCACTGGCTGGCTTTTGCCATTTGGCGCGGTGACATGACGGACAGGCCAGATCGGGGTGAACCGGTCTTATTCGGCCATGACCGGTTCGACGGCCTGAACTTCGGGCACGTAATAGCGCAGCATGTTTTCGATGCCCATCTTCAGCGTCGCGGTGCTGCTTGGGCAACCAGCGCATGCGCCGTGCATTTCAAGGAAGACCACGCCGTCTTCAAAACGGTGGAAGACGATATCACCGCCGTCCTGTGCAACCGCCGGGCGCACACGGGTATCAAGCAGTTCCTTGATCTGGCTGACCAGTTCATCATCGCCCTCGGCCGCGGAGCTGGTGCCGGTAGCCGCATTGGAATCCTGGTCAAGCACCGGCTGGCCCGAGGTGTAATGTTCCATGATCCCGCCAAGAATCTGCGGTTTCAGGGTCTGCCAGTCCTTGGAGTCATCCTTGGTGATGGTGATGAAATCACCGCCGAGGAAAACGCCAGCAATGCCATCAATTTCAAAAAGCTTGCGGGCAAGCGGTGATTTGATGGCTTCGTCACCCTTGACGAAGTTCGCAGTGCCAAGGCGGCCCATGACTTCCTCACCCGGGAGGAATTTGAGTGTCGCCGGATTCGGGGTCGGTTCTGTCTGAATGAACATTGTCGGCTTGTCCTCTCACTCTGATTGTCGGGGCTTATGCTGCCCGCTCAACAATCTCTATTTCATTTGGTTAGGCCCTAAATGGGGTAAAAAACACAAAAGATCAAGTCGCAGTGCGCAACTCAGGTATTCCATGAGCCGCAATCTGTGATCACTTTGGCGTCAGCGTTGCAGAATACTGCTGATTTCGCGCATCTGCGTACGCGCACGCAGAAGATAAAAACCAAGACCGGCAAGATGGTTCGGGAAGACGATGCCATCGGCCGACCCATTGACGACCACCATCGGATCAAGGGCGGCGGCGGCCTGAAGCGAGCCGATCATTTCCGCCCAGACCGACGCGATCTGGCGTTCATTGATGATCTGTTCGAAATCGGTGCCAAGATCACGCAAGATCAGGCTATAGGCATAAAGACGGCCCTTGGTGGCATAGAAAACATCATCGGCCGTACGATCAAAGATCGACGGGTTTTCGACCTTGTCATCAATCAGTGCCGAAGCCGAGCCAAGATCATTGGCAAAGCGGTTCAGTGTTTCCTGCAGGTTGTCGGCGCGGCGTTCAAAGACGGCCTCGCCATTCATCAGGCGCGCATTATAGCTTTCAAGCGACCGGATGGCCTGACGGTATTGCTGTTCGGAAGTGACGCCGGGCAGCAGCGAAACACCCGGATCAAACACCCATTTGTCGCCACGGAATTTCAAAAGACCGGCAGCATCATCAAGGTCCGGGTCAACCTGGCTTGACCCGCGGGTGCGGCCGATCTGATCGGACAGTTCGATGGCAAAGCGCGACAGGGCATAGACGATGCCGGTCTGGAAGTTCGGCATGTTATCAAGTGCGGCACTTGGCAGGAAGAACGGGTCATTGGCCGTCCAGCGGTTCTGGTTGACCTCGCGATCAATCAGGCCCGCCGCAGTGCTAACCGCGTGGCTGCCGCCCTGGTAGTTGCCAGAAAAGTCAGGGTTGTCATCAATATGATGCACAATCGCCATGCCAGCCGGATAATAGATCACGGCAACCAGAACGATCACACCAAGGCTGCGCGCCCAGAACTTGCCCGACCCGAAAATGGCCTTGAGTCGTGCGCCAAATCCTGCAACGCCGCCTTTTTTGTAGAGATAATCGTCTTCAATCATGGCCTGTCCTGTGAATTGATCGGGCAATTGAACCTAGGCGCTGTGC
>NZ_DBGS01000023.1:0-4494 GCF_002295455.1 Thalassospira sp. UBA848
GTAACAGGGGTTCGAATCCCCTAGGGGACGCCATATTTTTTTCTGAAATAACAATATGTTATTCTTAAATGCTCGTCTGATGGTTCGGCGGGCGTTTTTTGATTCAGGCCGCTTTTTCGTCTGGCAAGGGCGACAGGGTGAAGGTCGCGATCAGTCCGCCTTCGGGATTGTGTTCAAGCCAGATATCCTCGCCATCCTCGCGGCATAGATCCCGGCATAGCGACAGCCCGACGCCGGAACCGATTTCGCCATTGGTGCCGTCCTTGGAGCCATAGCTGGTCAAGCTGGCTGCAAAGGAAGCGATCATGTCATCGGATGCGCCGACACCGCGGTCGATGATCTGTAATCTGACTTTGTCATCCGCCTTTTGAGTTGCAATCGTGATCGAGCCATGCGGGTTTGAATACTTGATAGCATTGACCAGAAGGTTGCGCAGGATCATTTCCGCATGCGGTGCGATGCCATAGGCGGTGTGTTCACCTACCTCGCTGATCACCCGGACCGACTTGGTTTCAAGAAGTGGACGTGACACCTTGATGGTGTTATCGACCAGTTCATCAAGGTCGATGGCGCAGCGTTCGGGTTTGCCTTCGTCAAACAGGGTGCGCCCCCAAACCAGAAGATCATCGAGAAAACGCATGGTTTCCGAGGTCGAGGAATGCAGTTTGCGGATATTGCCAAGCGCCTGCGCCGGATTGCCTGCCACCAGATCCTGCTGCGCCATCAGTGACAGGCCGGCAAGCCCGTGGAACGGTGTTCTGAGGTCATGGGCAAGAACGGTAAACAGGCGGTTCTTGGCGCGTGCCTCTGCAAGCAGTGACAGGTTGAGCGAGATAATGATCATCGCCGTAAATCCGACGGCAGTCAGCAGCAGGAACACAATCACATCAAGAAACGCCAGCATGTGAATGGTTGAGGCCGACATCAGCTTGGTCATCGCCTGATCATCAACAAGGGCGACGATACCGCGCGCCAGATGGAAAAGGCAGTGCGCGGCAAAGGTGATCGCCATCAGGATCTCCGGGGCGGTCAATTTCCGGCACCTTGATTGCGCCAGAACAAGGCAGCTTGCCAGCGACACGGCCGAGATCGTCACGGAAATGACGACGACCCGCATGGCGAAATTCGGCACAAACACGCTGAAATAGACAAACAGTGCAGCATAAATCGCAAGTGCGATTCCGACAGTCCGATAGCTTGGTTTCTTGTTGGTATATACCTGAAGCCCGAACAGATAGAACGCGTGACCCGCAGCGATTAAGGTGTTGGCGGCCACCACTGATGCCAGATCGGGGATAAATCCCCGCAATCCCAAAAGAATAAATCCGATCGCGTTGGCGATGCCACCAACGGCCCAAAGTGTGGTCGCGCTATCCCGGCGTGACACCATCCAAAGCGACGAAAAGGTCAGTGCCTGAATGATGGCTGACAATGTCGCAACAAATGCCAGTGTCCGGATATCAAGTTCTACGCCAAACATCGGGTCTCCCATTCGACGGTCTTCGGGGCGCGGAGGTGTTCTGTAACGCCGTAACTATACTTTTGGGTTTTTTATCCGTTCCGGGAGGTAATGCAACGGGAATATTACATTGGAATGATGCATCCCGGTCACAAGGTGCCTAGAAAGGAAAACGCCGTTGTTTTGCTTTGCCTTTGTGCTGGCGATAACGCCGTGTCAGGCTTTCGCGAAGCTGTTCTGCGGTGGGGCGCGGCAGGTCGATGACCTTTCGTGCGGCATCTGACAGCGAAGACTCCATTTCCGCGTCATCATCTGGGCCGGTGGCACCATCCCCGGCAAAAAGATCAACCGGGTCGGCCATATCGGCGGCATACAGATCGGCAACCCCGACCCCAAGCAGACGATAGCGCGTGCCATCAGTTTCCTTTTTAAGCAGCGTCAGCGCGGCATCAAGAATGACCTCTTCGCGCAAGGTCGGATAGGTCAGGCGCATGTTGCGGGTGCGGATTTTGAAATCCGATGATTTGAGTTTGAGTACAACCGTGTGGCCTGCGATTTCCTTGCGTGCCAGATCGCTTGCGACCCGCGACGTAAGCCGGGTGGCGATTTCGGAAAGCTCGGACAGGCTTGCGATATCTTCGTTAAAGGTGGTTTCCGAGGACAGGCTTTTGCGTTCCGTACTTTGTTCAACCCGCCGGTTGTCTTCGCCGCGTGAAAAGTAAAAGAACCGCTTGCCGATACTGCCATATCGACCTTGCAGGGCGTGGATATCCATTTCCTGCAGCTGGCCGATGGTTGTGATGCCGTCTGTGTGCAGTTTGCGTTCCATAGCAGGCCCTACACCCCACATCATGCGCACTGGCTTGTCGGCCAGGAAATCAACCGCCTCGCGCCGTCCGATCATGGAAAAGCCGAACGGCTTGTTGAGGTCAGACGAGATCTTGGCGAGGAACTTGTTATAGGAAAGCCCGATAGAGACCGTAATCCCGACTTCGCTTTTGATCGTTGCCTGAAGGTCGGCCAAACATTCTGCCGCTGACTTGCCGTGGGTTTCAATGGCGCCGGACAGGTCCATGAAGGCCTCGTCAATCGACAGCGGCTCGATGTCGGGCGTTAATTCGCGCATCATGTCACGGATACGATAGCCTTCTCGCTGATATTTCTTCATGTCTGATTTCAGAAACACAGCATCCGGGCAGAGTTCCCGCGCCTTGAAGGCGGGCATGGCGGAACGCACACCATATTTGCGCGCGACATAACAGCAGGTTGCGACAACACCGCGATGACCGCCACCGATAATCACGGGCTGATCAATCAGTTCCGGTCGATCACGCTTTTCGATCGAGGCATAAAAGGCATCGCAATCAAGGTGACCGATGGCAAGATCGGGGAGTTCGGGATGGGCAATGGCGCGCTTGCAGGAACAAACCGGGCAGGGCACGTATGATCCGCCACCGCTTTTGGGAAGCGGTCGATCAAGTTGCAGTCGCCATTTGTGATGGCAGTCCGGGCACAGTGCATACAGCATGCTTATTTGTACTGCTTTTGTTCCGAATTTGCCAAGAGATGAAATGAAGCTTTGTGATGCATCATCGCCCCTCCTGACCGATTTGTCAGGAGATGGCGATTGTTTGGTATTTATCTGGGGGCTGGCTTCTTGGCAGCGGGCTTGGCCGGTTTGGCGCCATCGCGTTTGGCACGGCGCTGGCGAGCGATCATGTTGTCGATATAGCGGCCCTGGAACAGGGTAATACCAAGCGACTGGCCGAATTTGATCGCGGTTGGTGAATCGCAGCGGCACAGGATCACGCGTTCGCGGCCAGAATTCTTCACGAGGTTGTCCATCTCGGAGTACTTTTTGCGGATGACGTTATCGGTCATCTCTTCGCGCCAGGCGACCTTGATGAAGTCTGCTTTCAGGCGTTTGCGATCAACAAAGGACAGGGCCTCGACAGTCAGGTTGTCGATCAGGATACGATAGCCGCGTTGATGGAAGTCATCGCGGACACTGAGATAGGTCTCCAGGTTCGAAAACAGATCAACCTGATTAAGCTCGATAATGACGTTCCCGGGCCAGTTGCGGCGCACGTTTTCATCAAACTTGTCAAAATCCTTTGACGTCAGGGTTCCAAGGTTGAGGTTGATCGAGAACGAGCTTGCATGCGTCTTGAAGGTTCGCTTGCACAGGTAATTGAGCATGCGTTTGTCGAGCGTCTCTGTCATGTGCTGGAACAGCCAGCGGTTGGACGCCAGATCGATATTGGGCATCAACGCATTGCGCAGATCGGCAATCGAGACAAAGAACTCGTCAAAGACCGGATGCAGTTCCTTGGACCCGCCATGGGCAAAGACACACACCGGTTGCTGCCGGATATGTTCGGACAGATCAGCGGTGTGGATGGTTTCTTCAAGCTCGGCCAGGTTTTCAGCGGTGATCGGGCCCAGGGTGTTGTTGTCTTTTTCACGCTGGACGGCGCTGCGCATGTTCAAGCTTTTCTGAAGCTTTTTGGCGCGATCATCAAGGTGCTGACACAGCAGCAGGAATTCCTGAAACTCGGTGTTCAGGTTGAACCATGTGCAGAAACCGGTTTCTTCGCTGTCATCCTGCGACAGCGGATCATCGCGGAACAGATAGCGCAAGGTATCAACGGCCGGTTCGACATCGGCGATTGATTTGTCTTTCCAGACAAAGATCAGGTCATTGTTGGTCAGAACAAAAATACGACCGACATAGAGTTTTACATAGCTTTCAAAGGTATTGGTCGCAACGCGGATATGGTAGTCGCGGCGATGGAACGGCTTTAGGCGCGACAGGTGAATATGTACCGCCCGGTGCCCGTATTTGCGGGTCTCCAGTCGTTGCACATAATCCAGCAACAGGTATTCCTGAAGGGCCTGCTGGCCATATTGCTGCGGTTCAATCACGCGAAACCCCTGAAAGAGAGAACGTTTTTTTGGCTCGTTATTGGCCGGTTGAATACACCGAAGACCCAAGTCTGATCAAATCATAATGTTCTGAAGGTCTGGTTAATGGT
>NZ_DBGS01000018.1:0-42727 GCF_002295455.1 Thalassospira sp. UBA848
AAGAGGCGTTGAGGGTATTCTCCACGTCAAAGAATATCTCGAAGCTGAGAGCGCTCTTTAGCTTGTAGAGAAATTGTCTGAGGGAAATTGATCCGGAGATTTTGCCGTTAGCTGCGATGCAAACAATCTGGATACATCGGTTTTCGAAAGGGGACTAGTCGATAAGTGTTTGTGCTTGACCTGAACCCAAATTTATCTAGTTTACGGCGGCGTATTGAGTAGTGAGTATCCGCTAACTCTTACTCAATCAGGGCCTGTAGCTCAATTGGTTAGAGCCGACCGCTCATAACGGTCTGGTTGCGAGTTCGAGTCTTGCCGGGCCCACCATCTCCTCCCAAATGTCACGTGCCACAAAAGCTGAAATTCAGCATACAGCGAAATCAACCGCTTGGCAGTTCCGATTGCCAGATAAGTTGGCATCGATTGACACATAAGCCGACAAAAAGCAGTAAGATTGACAGAAAAAGTGAGAAATCCCTGCACTTAAGGAAGTATGGAGGTTTCATCGGAAAATATTTTTTCGATAGCCCCCTCAAAAACACTCACTGTTGTCTCGATTTCGTCTTCAGTTATGTTTTTGCCAATACTTAACCTAATTGATGCGGCTGCTTCTTCATCGCTCAAACCAATAGCACGTAGAACATGTGAAGGCTCAGGAATCCCACTAGTGCAAGCAGATCCGGTTGATGCTGCCAAGTGCGGTTGAATACGCCCCAGCAAGTCAGCAGCTTGAACCCCGCTAAAGCCAATATTGATATTACCAGGGTGCCTGAATTGCATATTTCTGGGGCCATTCACCCAAGTAGAACAAGGCAGCTTGAGAAGCTTATCTAAAAGTAGGTCTCGAAGCTGCCTCACAGAAGCCCGCTCAATAGCTGCGTTTTCGTTTGAGGCAATTTTCGCAGCCCTCCCCATACCAACACACAGAGCAGTTGGCAACGTACCCGACCGAAGACCATTTTGCTGACCTCCACCATAAATCAATGGCTCAACACTGCCTTGAAGCTCTCGTCTAATATAAAGGGCGCCTATGCCCATAGGACCATACATTTTGTGTGCAGATAGGCTAACTAGGTCGGCCACTTTTGCAAGCTGAGACATATCCATTGCACAAGGCCCTTGGGCTGCATCACAATGAAACAGGCAACCGAATTGAGACGTCATTTGCGCTATCTTTGAAATATCTTGCAGTGTCCCAATTTCATTATTGACCGCCATAATAGAAACAAGGAGCACGTCCTCTCCTAGTTCTGCAGAGAGTACCTCCAGATCGACAACCCCATCACGACCAACAGGAAGTATTGTAACCTTAATCGCAAACCTTCGTTCCAACACACGACCGAGTTCTAAAACGCATTTATGCTCCGTCGCCGCTATCAGAACGCGATTCCTCGCGCCATGATTGGCTCGCCCTACCACTCCCAGAAGCGCTAGGTTATTTGCTTCAGTTGCTCCCGAAGTAAAGATGATCTCATCTGCATCCGCCCCAATTAACGTTGCAACTTCATCAGTCGCCCGGTCCACAGCTTGAGAAGCTCGCCAGCCAACCATATGCTCAGCTGAGTGTGGATTTCCAAAATACTCCCCAAGATATGGGCGCATTGCTTCCAACACTTCAGGATCAAGTGGCGTTGTAGCTTGATGATCTAGATATATCATTTTTGGAATTTTCACTTACACAACAATATCTTAACTAAGAATATTGCATTTTACAGCACGCTTCCAATAAAAGCTTCCTGGAGAATGTTTCCAGGAACGAAATTGACCCTACTATATTTTATGCGTTAATGTCGACCTGGATCAACAATCCAGGACAAAGAGCAATGCCACGCGGCCCAATTTTTCAAGACACATATAAGCCTCAGTTTTCAGGACATGAGACCTTTCCGTTGCGCTACGGTTGGCTAAAAAAGGCCTATGATGCGGTCGCTGAGCGTGCCGGCGACCCTAACAGCAAAACCGCTTTCACTAGTGAAGATGCAATCGCGCGTTTTGGGGTTGGCAAGAATATGGTCTCCTCGATGCGTCATTGGGCGACCTGCTGCGGCATTATCGCCGATGGCGAAGGTGCGAGCGAACTGACTACCACTGAACTTGGAGATCAAATTTTTGGCAAGAACGGGTTCGATCCGTACATGGAACATCCTGCAAGCCTTTGGTTAATTCATTGGCATTTAGCAGGGCGGCCCGAAAAAACCACTTGGCATTGGAGTTTCAACAATTTTCCTGGCGCAACGTTTGAACGCGAAAGACTTGTTCGGGCCCTTGAAAAAGTTGCGGAAGATCGTGCTTGGCCACGAGTTTCTGCCACGACCATTAGGCGTGATGTAGAGTGTTTTCTCCGCACCTACGCCGCTAAGATTCCTTCTGGCAAGACCTCGCCCGAAGACACGCTAGAGTCGCCACTTTCGGAGTTAGGGCTAATCAAAGCGGTTGGCAAACGAGATGGCTTCAGATTTGCCCGTGGCCCAAAATCCACACTAGGGAACGGTGTATTCTTGTATGCTTTGATAAATTTCTGGAAACACTATTCAACGGCACAAACATTGTCTTTTGAGGCTATTGCTCATGAACCCGGATCTCCGGGGCGCGCGTTCCTTCTCGACGAAAACGACATTGCTGATCGATTACTTGATCTTGAGGAGTTCACTGACGGCGCTTTCCGATGGTCTGAAACTGCAGGCCTCAAACAAGTATTTCGCGAAGTGTCTCTAGAAGAGGATACCGCACTCGACCATGCCGTCTCAGACTATCAACCTAAGAAAACGAAGGCAGCTGCGTGATGGTACTCGAAGATAGCGTATATGTTGCAAGACGCTTCCAACGCTCTATCCGTATCGACTCAGACTACAACGACGCGGCTGCTTTGGAAGGCTATGTCTGCCCCAAGTCCTCGATAGAGGTATTGCTCTCTATCGGACAACACGTATCGGAAACTGGTCATGGTGCATTTACATGGACTGGCCCCTATGGAAGTGGGAAGTCGAGCCTTGTCGTTGCATTAAGCGCCCTATTGGGTGGCGATAGCGCACTTAAACAAAGGGCCGAAGGGTCAATTGGAAAGGCCCATGCAAAACAGATCTATGCTGCTTTGCCTCCCAAAACAAAAGGATGGCGCACCATTCCCATCGTTGGTCGTCGTGATGACGCGGCAACGGTTATAGGGGAAACCTTGCAAGAACAGGGGCTGGTCAGCCCATCGACCAAAGGACACTGGACCGACGACGCAGTAGTTTCAGCCCTAACAGAACTAGCGCATGCGAAACCCCGCACATATGGCGGCGTGATCCTTTTCATTGACGAAATGGGAAAGTTCCTGGAGTCCGCTGCTCAAGAAGGCGCTGACGTTTATCTATTTCAGTTACTGGCTGAAGCCGCGTCACGTAGTTCTGGTCGATTGATTGTAGTTGGAATTCTTCACCAAGCTTTCGAAGAGTATGCCAACCGCCTATCTCGCGAAGTGCGTGATGAATGGTCGAAAATACAAGGGCGTTTTGTTGACCTCGCCGTCAATGCTGCAGGTGAAGAGCAGATAGAGTTAATCTCACGTGCAATCGAAAACGGTCGTGCCGCATCCGAACCTGGAAGGATTGCGTATGTCGTTGCGTCGGAAATTAAACGTCAGCGTCCTGCAGCATCTACCTATCTAGCAGAAACCCTTGAGGGATGCTGGCCTTTACACCCCGTTACAACCTGCTTGCTCGGCCCCATATCGCGTCGCCGCTTTGGCCAAAACCAACGAAGCATTTTTGGCTTCCTCAATTCAGCAGAGCCTTCTGGTTTTCAAGATTTCATTCGCCACAACACCGAGGATAGCCTTTACGAACCCGACCGCCTTTGGAATTATCTGCGTGTCAACTTGGAACCCTCTATTCTCGCCTCACCAGACGGTCACAGATGGGCGATGGCAGCAGAAGCAATCGAGCGCTGCGAGGCGCTTGGTGGCGATGAGCTCCACCTTAAACTATTGAAGGCAATAGCACTCATTGACCTCTTCAAGGAGAGATCCGGTCTAGTGCCAACGAATGAGCTACTCGCTGCTTGTGTAGACGGAACGTCAAAAGCGCAGATTGACGCAACCCTTCAGCAGCTCAAGTCCTGGTCCCTTGTCATATACAGAAAGTTCGCCGACTCCTATGCGATATACGCTGGCAGTGACTTCGACATTGACCGCGCGGCGCAAGAAGCACTAGAGCACGTTCGGGAAGTGGATTTCACTGCCCTGCAAAAGCTGGCAGGACTGCAGCCAATCCTCGCAAAACGTCACTACCATGAAACAGGATCCCTACGTTGGTTCAACGTTGGCGTCACAGCCTTGAGCAGCCTTAAAGAGCGAGTTCGCACCTACCATCCTCATGCAGGTACAATAGGTGAATTCCTATTAGCGATACCTACAGAAGGAGAAACAAGTGAACAAGCCCAGGAGATTTGTCGCGCAGCAGCCGATGAATCTAAAGAATGGGATGTCGCGACGGGCATGTCACAGAGAGCCTGGGCAATTACAGACTTCGCGCGAGAACTGATTGCGCTTCATGAAGTGCAAGAAGAACACACAGACCTTGCGGGCGATGCCGTGGCACAACGCGAGCTGCAAGCCCGCCAGGCTGTCTTGCAGGGACAAATTGAAGAAGAAATTCGTCGCGCGCTCGACAACGCCACTTGGTATCTAAAAGACCGGGAGCCACAACAGTGGCGACATGCAGAACTCAACAATGTTGCTTCAGAGCTCGCAGCTGCGCGCTATCCCAATTCCCCTAAACTTAACAATGAACTTCTCAACCGCATTAAGCCCTCAAGCAATGCAACTGCTGCGCAAAACGCTTTGCTCCGTGCGATGGTCTCAAAAGAAGGGTCACCGCGCCTAGGTATTGAAGGATATCCTGCCGAAGGCGGCCTTTACGCGTCACTTTTGGAGGCAACAGGCCTCTATGCTAACCATGGAGAAGGGTGGGAGTTTAGCTCGCCCTCAAATACTAATGACCCTTGTGGCCTTCATTTACTGTGGGAGGCTGCAAGTGAACTACTGAAACAAGCGGGCGACCGCACAGTAAGCGTGGCAGAAATTTATGATCTTTGGTCAAAGCCGCCATTTGGCGTAAAAGACGGCCTTATGCCCATACTTGCGGTAGCCTTCATCCTTTCCCAACGTGAACAGGTTGCCCTATACCGAGAGGGTGTTTTCCAGGCGCGCTTTAAAGACATTGATGTAGAAATTCTTGCAAAGGATGCAAAGGAGATTCAACTGCGTTGGATGGATCTCTCTGTATTATCCAGACGCCTGCTCTCAAGCATGGCAGAAGTTGTTCGGGACCTCGACACAAGCAACAGTCTTACACATCTAGCACCGATTGATGTCGCGCGCGGACTGATCGCAATTTTCGACCGACTTCAATCGTGGACCAAGCGCACAACACAGCTTTCCGCGAACGCCATAAGAGTGCGCGACCTGTTCAAACTTGCCAATGACCCGAATAAGTTCCTATTTGATGATATTCCAGCAGCTTTCGGTGAACGAGGCGCTCTGGAAAGTGAAACAGAGATCCAATCAGTCGTAAATGATGTCCGTGCAGGGCTTGAAGAACTGGTCGCTTCATATCCGTCAATGCTTGTCCGCCTAACGGACCTTATGCTTGCTGAACTGCAAGTACCCAATAAGTCTCCACAAGCATTGGGCGAATTACGCGAACGCGCAGAGAACATCGTCGAGATCAGCGGCGACTTCCGCCTTAACGCCTTCATTGGCCGACTTGCCAGGTTCGAAGGAACAGTTGAAGACGTCGAGGGAATTACCAGCCTCGCAGCGAACAAACCCTCTAGGGATTGGACTGACCCTGACCTAGATCGAGCGTCAGTTGAAATAGCCGACCTCGCACAAAAGTTTATCCGGTCAGAGAACTTTGCTCGCGTGAAAGGACGCTCCGACAAGCGTCATGCCATGGCAGTGGTCGTTGGTGTGAATGGTCGCCCCGCGCCCCTCCATGCAGAATTCGAAGTAATTGCAGGCGAGCGAAAACAGATCGACAAGATCATTTCTCAACTTGAAAGCGTCATTGACACTAGCGACGAAAAAAAGCGCAGGATGGTGCTAGCAGCGCTAGCAGAGCTAAGTTCGCGCTTCATGGTAGATATCGATAAAAGCAACGAACCCCCAACTCAAAGAGTAGTCTCGTGACGAACTCATCAGAAAAACACGTTCTGGGCCTTTCGGGAGGGCGAGATAGCGCCGCCCTCGCAGTCTATATGCGACAACACCACCCCGAGTTGGATATCGAATATTTCTTTACGGACACCGGCAAGGAATTGCCTGAAGTTTACGAATTTCTTGGGCGTCTTGAGGGATTTTTGGGCAAATCGATCCTTTACCTAAACCCTGATCGCGACTTCGATTTCTGGCTCAAACAATACAATAATTTCCTTCCGTCACCGCAAACGCGCTGGTGCACCAGGCAACTTAAACTCCGACCCTTCGAGCATTGGCTTCGCCCAATTCTAGCAGATGGGACCACAGTCTACAGCTACGTCGCAATCAGGGCGGATGAGGAATATCGCGAAGGCTACAGCTCAAAACACGAACGGCTGAAGGTTAGATTGCCCTTCAAAGAAGCTGGGATTGATAAGCCAGGTGTAATTGAGCTCCTCGATGCGTCGGGACTAGGTTTACCAAAGTATTACGACTGGCGCTCTCGCAGCGGCTGCACCTTCTGCTTTTATCAACAGAAAATAGAATGGGTGCGGCTCAAGGAACAACATCCCGACGCATTTGAAGAAGCTAAATCATATGAGAAGGATGCCGTTGAAAACGGCTCCCCGTTTACTTGGTCACAAGGTGAATCTCTTGAAGAGATGATGCAACCTGAACGTATCAAGCAAATAAAGCAGGACTATCAAAAACGACTTGAGAGGGCAAAATTGCGCCACCAAATCAATCCACTTAGAATAAACGATGAGGAAATTGATATCGACGATATCTTTGGCCAATCGAAAGGGTGCCTAACTTGCCACAAGTAAATTACGGGATCACCGAAAACCGATGATCCGCAGTTTACATCGATATTATATACCCGATAGCAGAACACTCAATCGGTATCGTCTTTCTACTCAATTGAGAGCTAAATCTCGCTCTTGGGCAAATCGAATACGAACGGGCTCATTAGCGGACAAATTTTTCAACTTCATCACACAAGTAATCAAGTGCAGTGTCATCACCTCGACTGTCAAGCATTGAGAAAAGCAAAGGAAACCCGGCGTTAGCATAGCTATTTGCTATTCTCATCATATCCCCGGCTCGATCAACAATATTCGGGTCTTCGCTCTCTGCAATAGCAAGAAGGGTCAACGCAGTTGGCCGCCAACTGTCCGAGCCGATAACCACACCTTCCGCTGCCTTGTACGTTTTACCTTTGACTTCAGTTGGCTTAAGGCCATTTTGAACAGCCAACATGATTGCGAAAAACCAAATGTCTACATTTCGATTGAACGGTTGATTCAAGGGAGATGCGCGCTGTCCTTCTCGGCGCTGAACATAGGCATCAATTTTCTCCCTAAAATCATCAAGAATCGCTATGTCTAGTCCCGCAAACGGATTGTCCATACCAATATCCTATCAAGCTGCATCTGTAGAGTTTTCATAGCGATCGCAAAGCGCGCAGGTCTCTAGGTACCTGCAATCACATGAGAGGACTTTTACCTCTTTGGTACCAGGGTCGTTCTTCAGAATTTTGGGGTAGTGCGCAGGATTAGTCAGGGTCAAACCTTCTGCTGACCTTGCATCTAGTATTTCCTCACACCCTTTGATCTCATCATGAGTCAATAAAAGTATCAATTGCGCACTGTTTTCAGACGCTGTCTTAACAACTTCCGACTTCACAAACCCCGACATCATTCCGAGGGGAGTATCGATTACGTTTGGTGCCTCAACACCACTAATTTTTGTCAAAGCCAAAACAAATGAAATAGTCAAGGCTCGACGAGAAGCTCCGTTTAAGTCCATTGAAGGGTCAAGAACTGAATCTTCCCGGCCAAAGACGACTATCCGGAATTCCGGTGTTATTTCCGCCCTGGTGATCAACGCACTCTCTTCGTCGGCCCCGATCATTTTAAGAAAGAGCCTATTCATCGCGTCCGAGACTTGCTTAACTTCCTGAGTTTTCATTCTCTCTAATGATCGCTCAACAATATTCTTCATATCAGTGGCAACATTGAGCTCTCTAGAAATTTTCTCGCCCTTCTCCACCCGAGCTGAGAGTGTGCGGAACTTCAACTCCAGTTCGTTCTTTTCAGAACGCTTAAGTTTTATTTTCTCATCTAACCGCGTCTCTTCCATCGTAAGTTGTCGAAGTTGATTGCGATATGTTTCCTTCATATCTTGAAGCCTTTTAACATCGGCATCAGGAATACTGTTGAGTTTCGCTTCAATTTCAGCTTCTTTTTGACCGACCTCTTCGTAGACATACCGTATATTCTGTCTTTCCTCGAAGGCATCTGAATAGAGAGCAATCCAGCTAACAGGTTCATCAGAGAAAAGAGGTTTTCCCTGGAAATACAGATCTGACACCTTAGCCTTTACGCTATCGGCATCCCTGCTATCCTCGATCAGTTGCTTAATATGGCTACGTCGTCTCATTCCATCCTCGCTATGCGGATCAAGGCTTTCACCGCAAATGCAGTCGCTATGGGTGAGGCGATCTTCGAGGATTGGGATAGTCTTATTGGGAATTTGCCCTTTCTGCCTCAAGTCATCTAGTATCTCACCTGCCTTTTTGAATTGCCTGCCCATCATGTATTTTGCGAGGACACTTGAAGATAGCAATTCAGCCTGACGCACTTCCGTCCTCTTTCTCTGGTCCTCCAAACGCTTGCGTTGCGACTGAGTCTCTCGCAACTCTTTAGCTAACTCTTCTCTATTCCCCAACTTTAGAGCGTTGAATAGCTCCTTATCTACCTTGTGATACTTATCGTTGAGGTTCGCGGCTTGGTCTTTTGTCTCTTCAAATTTCTGAGAGAGCTCTGGCAATATTCGCTCAATTACATCCAACTCTTCTTCGACAGCACGAGTCTCTTCATTCCCTGCTTCTTTATCGAACTGAGAGCGTAGTTTCTTTTCGTTAGACTTCAGGTGTTCTATCGCGCTTTCTAAAATTGATAGGCCCATCATTTTCTTGATGGCTGCACGAACCTTATGTTGTTGGTCAACTTGCGGCCCTTCAATGAAGCTTAATGCTCGATCACCATCGGTGAAAAACACCTCTCGAAGCTCTGCAGGAAAATGCTGTTGAACATGATTGTAGGGACTGATGATCGGCTCAAAGCCAGAGTCCTTTATATGAAACAAGGTAAGACTAGATTTCGGCTTTATACTGAGTTCCCCATTCGTTTCAACGGACCGCTCCAACAAGTAACGCTGCCGTCCGTCACGATTCTCTATCTCGTATTCTATCTCAACTTTTGTCTCGACGATCTTTGAATTAGGTTGCCCCATTGGTCGAATCTTATATCCAGAAGGCAGAGCGTTGTCCCCAATCAGCCCCCATTGCAATGCCGTTAAAAGAGTAGTTTTGCCACTCTCATTCGCCGCCCTTATAACTGTGATATTACGCTCAGCATGGGTCGAAAACCTTATATCCAAGCCACTCAGCAGGCGAAATCCGTCAATTCTAGCGCGAACAAGAAGCATTATTCCGCCCCCTTAGCATTATCATTATGCAAACCGATATAAGCACTGACACGGCTGATTACTTCTCCAATTTCAACCGCGATGTTGGTCTTTTGAAATAGGTGAGCGCGCTCTTTTTGAATGACATCGCTGAGCGCCTCAGCCATTTCCTCATGATAACCCACACATCGTTGCTCAGTGTTTTTTACTTCTTCGAGCAGAACCTTCACTATCTTCTCGTCTTTAAAAGACATTTATCCCTCCCCTAATAGCCCTCTGAGTTTCTCGACTGCGTCAAATGGCCCACCTTTCGATGCCCCATTTCGACTTAAACGGGCGAACTCCCACACACGGTTAAGCTCTGAATTAACGATCTTCTTTGCATCATTGTCCAACACTCCACCATCAATTGCCCCTGGGGGAAGTGTCACGAGGTCATGAATAACTGCTGCCTGCTTCCCTATATCCTTACAGGTACGTAACAAGCGGCCTCGCCTCTGAACCCACTGTCGCTCAACTGTCGTGCTAGCCAGAATGTAGGCCTTCATTATTTGTGGTACGTTCACCCCCTCATCCAACACTCGCTTGGCCGTAAGCACTTGCAAAGAACCAGATTGAAATTGACTAAGAATTCGCGACGCCTTTTGCGACCTTCCCGTCTCGTCAGATGTGAGCTGATGATACCTTATTCCCTTATCCCTCAGCAGGGAGTTTACGCTTTCAAGCTGCGAGGGATCTTTGTCTGTGGCATATACGAGTGTGTATTTGAGATCGCGGCTACTTTCTGCATCTAACAATTTTTCTAAGACTGAGATTTTCGATGCGGCCGTCTCAAGGATCCTTCGTCTTTTCAAAAGCAAGCGTTCAAGCTCTGTATCCCTTACCCCCTCCTTCACCTTCCATGACAGCTTAGCGATCTTTTCACTGATCTCTCGCCAGCTATCCATTTCATCGTCGTTTAGCTCGACAAAATCGACGTGGTAATCGTACGGAGTGAGACAATGGCCAATAGCCTGTTCTAGCGCGTAGCAGAAACAACGTTTACCGAAAAACTTAAACAGCGCTTCGGTACCTTCACTATCGTACTGCCGAACAGGAGTAGCGGACAATCCCAAGCGAAAATTGAAGCATTCTGGGGGATTACTTATAAAGCTTTGCGCACCAAGATTGTGACACTCATCAGCAATCAACAATTTCGATCCATCGTACTCTGATATCTGATCAATAAACTCAGCAGTACAAAGGGTATCATTTGACACGACAAGGGCTTCTACATTATTGACACCTTTGCGCAAACGACGTCTTGCATTTACGATTTCTAATGCTCTTTGCCTTGGTCCTGCGCAGCGAGACATATTGATTGGTTTGATACCAAATTGAGCTATCTCATCACACCACTGACTGATGAGGACATCGTAGGGTGCAGAAACCACAATCAGGAGTCGTTTCTCAAGCGCATAAAGATGATGAGCACATATCATCGCGGTTAAGGTTTTCCCGGATCCAGTGCACATTTCGAGTATACCTCGACAACCAGCATCTAGCCACTTGCCTACTGCCTGACCTTGGTGAGCATATTCACCTGACTGATATTCAATCCAATCTGGAATTTCAAAGCTACGTTTGCCTTGCGCATCCAACATCCTTTCAACATCAATCGGCTCCTCGTCTAAGCCATGGGCCCTTCTCCATATCCTCAAAAAATCCTTCTCGTCTGGTTGTCGCTCGCCTTTGTATTCCCTAACTATTTTCTCGCGTAGAGCGTCTGAAATAGGGATGATCACACAATGTTCGTCGCCTCCGCTCCACAAAGTTTCGAACTCAGACACAAGAGTTGCGCAAATTTCCGCCCCGTCATCAGTCTTCCAGCTCTTCGCTAAACTCAATTGCTCTCTATTTTTGCCTAGTCCATGACCAGTCATATTAGCTGACCCGTGAAGAACGACACAATCTGCTCCAGATTCAAAGATCCAAACCTTTGGATGGAACAGAGCGTCACGCATAACAGCGACTTTCAACTCAAGCCGACCCTTTGTTATTAGCCAGGCTAAACAAGAGAGTGTATGGGATGCTAAATCATGTGCATTCGGTAAAACCCCTTCAAACAACTTTTCAACTACGGAATCCACCTGTTCCGAGTTGCTTTGAAGAGCTTCTTGGTCTTGCTTACTAATGAACGGACTGACTATTAGGCGCAAAGTTTCTTCTGAGCTTCGTAGATATTGAGCGAGCCCTGGTGCTATTTCGGAAAATGATCCACTTGAGAAAAAGCCCATCATAATAGAAACGCGCTTTGACACAGAAAATGCCGGGGATATGACTTCTCCTGCAGCGTCATCGCGAGGAAGAATGAAAATCGGCTTTGACGCACTCAAATGATCGCGAAACTCACTCACAACACCCGCCTAAACATTTTACTTCTCAAACGAAACACCAGTTAACTCTTCCCAACCAAAACTGTCCTTCAGGCGTTAACTTCGCTCTGGGCACCCCTTACCGTTGAGAATGGCACCACCATGCGAATAAGCAGGAAGCCCGTTTGGGCTGTTTGGTGGGCCCACCAAACCTATCCTGCCCCACAACGACAGGTGAAAATTGTGCCATTTCGTGCACTATCATGCAATCTTTTGCATTTTCGTGCAATCTTATGAAATCACATGCAGTGCATTGTATTTAAATGATTTTCTCAAATACCTATCCTTAAGAGAAATCGCTGTTTTACCCTTGCGCATCAGTAGTCCCGAAAGGTAATCAATCCGCCCCAACATTCCGGGATACAATTATTGCATGTAGCAAACTAAGCCTGCCACTCATCAGGCAAAATATAACGCCATCGCGCGAACCGGCTTTTTTTATGTGACTTACTAGCGCCAAGTACCTAGGGACGAACTACACGGACACATCGAACCTCATTCTCCTTAGCCGATGCATCCGTGAAGATCCTTCACCTTACTATTTTTCACAGAAATTGAGATGAGCTTCCTGACCGCACCGGATCATTTTTAAGAAATGTTCCTTAGTTCCGCTAGCCACGGCAGTTGAGAGCGATTGTATTAATTGTCATAATTCGGGGTTATCGGACAGTAGTAACAGCGATTAGAAACGTCGACGATAATAGTGGCGTCGGGTTGTTGGTTAATCTGCGTTACATCTAGAGAAATTTGGCGACTTTAAATTGCTGGCATGCAGTCTAAACCACTGGGGAACGAAGCACTTGGGTGACAGATTGATCCAGCGCCCTATTGAAAAGGCGTGTCTCGCTGTTACCCAAGCCAGCTTCATTTAACCCAAGGCTCAGGCCAAAAGCGTTTTGACCTTTTTCACGATTGCATCAGCTGTAATGCCGAATTCTTCATACAAGCGCTCAGCCGGAGCTGAAGCACCAAAGCCGGGCATACCGATGACATCGGCTTCGCAGTTAACATAGCGGGTCCAGCCAAAGGTGGATGCTGCCTCAACCGCGATGCGTGGTGCGCTGCCCAGAACTTCTTCGCGGTAGCTTTCGGGTTGCGCATCAAAAAGTTCCCAGCAGGGCATGGAAACCACGGCCACGCCAACGCCATCCGCATGAAGCGTTTCTGCTGCTTCGATGGCTAGTGCGACTTCGGTGCCAGTCGCCAGAATGGTCAGATCACGCGTGTTGCCGAATGCCTTCATCACATAACCGCCGCGCTCGGTCAGATTTTCGCTGCCTGCTTCGCGCAATTGCGGCACGCCTTGGCGTGAAAGCGCCATCAGTGACGGGGTGTTTGGGGACCGAAGGGCGATATCCCATGCTTCAAGCGTTTCAACCGCATCGGCCGGGCGGAACACATTCAGGTTCGGGATCGCGCGCAGTGAGGCTAGATGCTCAATCGGCTGATGGGTGGGGCCATCTTCGCCAAGTCCTATTGAGTCATGGGTCATCACATATGTCACGCCAAGCCCCATCAGGGCCGAAAGCCGAATGGCATTGCGTGCATAGTCTGAGAATACCAGAAACGTTCCGCCATATGGCTTGAACCCGCCATGCAGCGCTAGGCCGTTCATCGCCGCGGCCATTCCAAATTCACGCACGCCATAACCAATGTATCGACCGGGTTGTTCAGCGGTAAACTGGCTATCAACCGCGTCAACACGAGTAAGGTTTGATCCTGTCAAATCAGCACTTCCGCCAATCATCGCCGGAACGGCTGCCGCGAGCTTTTCAAGTGCGAGCTGGGATGCCTTGCGTGTGGCAACCTTTTGCGGTGCTTCGAAAAGGGCTGTGCGCGCATCTGTTACCGCATCCTCATAGTTTGTGGGAAGATCGCCAGATATGCGGGCGTTAAAAGATGCAACATGTTCAGAGGTGGCCAGTTTGGCTTCCCAAGCGCGGCGTTCATCGGCGCCACGTCGACCGATGGCCTGCCAGCTTGCAGCAAGGTCAGCTGGAATTTCAAATGGAGCCGCCGTCCACCCAAGGGCGGTTTTGGCAAGATTGCCTTCTTCCTCGCCAAGCGGTGCGCCATGCGCCTTGGCCGTCCCCGCACGGTTGGGGGAGCCAAAGCCGATTGTGGTTTTCATCGCAATCATTGATGGTCGGCTGGTTTCGGCTTTGGCTTCTGCCATCGCCGCATCAAGCGCCTTGGCATCATGACCATCGCAGCTGATCACGTGCCAGCCGCATGCCGCCAGACGTGCCGGAACATCTTCGGAAAATGAAACCGATGTCGCGCCATCAATGGTGATGTTGTTGTCATCATAAAGCACATTGAGCTTGCCAAGTCCCAGGTGCCCCGCAAGTGAAATGGCTTCCTGACCAATCCCTTCCTGAAGGCAGCCATCGCCCAGCATCACCCAGGTTCGGTGATCAACAAGGCCGGGGAATTCAGCACCCAGCGCGCGTTCGGCCAAAGCCATCCCAACGGCCGTTGCCAAACCCTGACCGAGCGGGCCGGTGGTAGTTTCAACACCCTTCGCGTGGCCCCATTCCGGATGACCCGCCGTGATCGCACCCCATTGTCGGAAGTTGCGAATCTGTTCCATCGTCATGTCTTCATAACCGGTCAGATGCAGCAAACCATAAAGCAGCATTGATGCATGGCCGTTAGACAGAATGAACCGGTCGCGGTCCGGCCAATTGGGTGCGGATGCATCAAATTTCAGATGTTTGCGAAACAGTACTGTTGCCGCATCGGCCATGCCCATGGGCGCGCCCGGATGACCGGAATTTGCAGCATTTACCGCATCGATGGCCAGAGCCCGCAGGCAATTGGCGAGTGCGAAGTTTTCGGGGTCTTTTGCGGCTGCTGCCGCGATTTGTGATTGATCGTTCATAACGTCCTCCTCTGGCCTGAAAGCTAACAGCGCGACCGTGATCGAACAATTAAAAATAACAAAATAACAAAAATAGTGTTGAATTTAACTCCATCGATGTTATTTGTTCAGAACAAAGACGGAGGAAATTTCGGATGTCCAAGGTTTGGATTGGCACAAGCTGGAAAATGAACAAGACGCTGTCCGAGGCGCTGCAGTGGGCGAACGGATTGGCCAAGGCGGAGCTGTCTTCGCGTATTCAAAGCTTTGTCATTCCGCCCTTTACCGCGACCCGACAGGTCAAGGATGTCTTGGCAGACATGCCGGTATTGGTCGGCGCGCAGAACATGCATTGGGCAGATGCCGGGGCTTGGACGGGTGAGGTTTCCGCACCCATGCTGGTTGATTGTGGCCTGGACATCGTCGAGCTGGGGCATTCCGAACGGCGCGAGCATTTCGGTGAAACTGATGAGACCGTCGGGCTTAAGACCGAAAGTGCGGTGCGCCACGATCTGGTCCCGCTGATCTGCATTGGCGAGACGTTGGACGACCGCGAACAGGGGCGTGCAGCCGAGGTGCTTGCGACCCAGGTGCGCGGCGCACTCGCCAAACTTAGTGATGCGCAAAAATCACGCGAAATCTGGTTGGCCTACGAGCCGGTCTGGGCGATTGGCGAAAACGGAATTCCCGCAACATCAGAATATGCCGACGCACGTCAGGCCGAAATTATAGCGGTGGCCAAGGACGTTCTGGGGCGTCGCGTACCGTGTCTTTACGGCGGCTCGGTCAATCTCGGCAACTGTGCGGAACTCATTACATGCCCGCATATTGATGGCCTGTTTATCGGGCGGTCTGCATGGGACGTGGAGGGGTATCTCGACATTCTAAAACTCTGTGACGCAGCACTTGGCGCACACGAAAAACTGGAGGAAACGGTATGAAAATCGCAGTCGCAGGTGACAGTGCCGGTGAAGGTCTGGCCAAGCAATTGGCAGAGTATCTGAGCCAGAACCCAGATTACCAGGTGACCGATGCGTCGCGCACGGAAAATGGACCGGATGACTATTACGCCAATCTATCGGATCGTGTGGCATCGGCGGTAAAGGCCGGGATGTATGACCGCGCCATTTTGTGCTGCGGCACGGGTATTGGTGTGTGTCTGGCAGCCAACAAGGTGCCGGGCATTCGTGCCGCGCAAACCCATGACACCTATTCCGCAGGCAAGGCCGCAACATCCAATAATGCGCATATCATCACGATGGGCGCACGCGTCGTTGGTGCCGAACTGGCCAAGGATATTGCTGATGCGTTCCTTGGGGCTGCGTTCGATCCGCAGGGTAAATCAGCCAACAATGTTCATGCGATTGATGCGGTGGACGCAAAATATCATACGGCATGAGCCCCAAATATCAGGAACCGGGTATAGTGACGCGCGGTACCCCTCGATAACGGATGCTCTGACATGTTGAAACTCCCCAATGATCGTATGATTGATGCTGCGGTCTTGAGAAGCTGTTTGCCTGCTGATGAACTTGGCAGTTTGATAAACGCTATCGCCCAGGCATTGCCAGCCATCGCCGCGCGACTGGCTGCAGGCAAGCTGCCCGGTGATCCTGCCGCGCTGTGTGGTGAAAATGAAAGTGGTGATGCGCAAAAGGCGCTTGATGTCGGCGCGCATGACCATGTTGTTATTGCGCTCAAGGGCCGCAGCGTGCGCCATGTCCTGTCTGAGGAAGCCGAGCTTGTCGAAACCCTTGATCCGAACGGCGCATATGACATCGCCATGGACCCGATTGACGGGTCCGGTTCGATCGGGATCGGTGCGCCACTTGGCATGCTGTTTGTGGTTTACCCGACCGGGCCTTCGGATTTTGCCCGCAAAGGGTCCGAAGCGGTTGCTGCGGGTTACGCATCATTTGGACATTCGCTTGATTTCGGATTTGCCATCAATGATGGCGTGCATATTGCCACCCATGATGGCGAAGATTTCCGCATGGCCGCGCAGAATGTAAAGCTCAAACCAGCTGCCAGCACACTCGCCTATAACGCTTCAAACGAACGTCATTGGAGCCCGGGACTGAAACAATGGGCCGAAGATGTCCGTGCTGGTGCGGGTGGTCCACGCGGACGCAATTTCAATATGCGTTGGCTGGCCGCGGCTGTTGGTGAATTGCATCGTATTTTGCTGAAGGGCGGGGCATTCATGTATCCAGCTGATCAGCGCGAAGGATATCGCGAAGGGCGCCTTCGTCTTGCCTATGAGGCCGTGCCAATCGCCTATCTGATCGAGGCTGCCGGGGGGAGTGCAACCGATGGCACAACCCGTATTCTCGACCTTGTACCTGAAACACCGCACCAGAACATTCCGCTTGTTTTTGGTGCGCGCGAAGAGGTCGAAATCATCAAAAAATACATAACCGAGGAGACCTGACCTTATGGCCCGCATCACGCTACGCCAGCTGCTGGATCATGCAGCTGAAAACAACTATGCCGTTCCGGCCTTTAACATCTCCAACATGGAGATGGGCCTTGCAATCATGAGTGCTGCACGCGCTGCAAACGCACCTGTGATTTTGGCGGCATCGCGTGGTGCGCGGGCCTATGCTGGCGATCAGCTTCTGGCACGGTTGATTGATGGCCTGGTTGAGACGTTCCCGGAAATTCCTGTCTGCATGCATCTTGATCACGGCAATGATCTGTCGACCTGTGCCACAGCGATTCAGCACGGGTTTACATCAGTGATGATGGACGGGTCGCTCAAGGCGGATGGCAAGACACCAGCTGATTACGAATACAATCGTGACATTACAGCCCGCGTTGTTGAAATGGCCCATGCCTGTGGTGTGTCGGTCGAGGGTGAACTCGGTGTTCTGGGCTCGCTTGAAACCGGCATGGGCGATCAGGAAGATGGTCATGGTACGACCGAAAAACTGTCTGAGGAACAGCTTCTGACCGATCCGGAAGAAGCCGAGCGCTTTGTGCGTGAAACTGGTGTTGATGCCCTGGCAGTCGCAATGGGAACAAGTCACGGGGCCTATAAATTCACCCGCAAGCCGGATGGCGAAATCCTTGCGATGAATGTAATCGAGGATATCAACCGCCGTCTGCCCAACACGCACCTTGTTATGCATGGATCGTCTTCTGTGCCGGAAGATCTGCGTCAGTTGATCAATAGTTATGGCGGTGACATGCGTCCGACCTGGGGCGTCCCGGTCGAGGAAATCCAGCGCGGTATTCGCTCAGGTGTTCGTAAGGTCAATATCGATACCGACAACCGTATGGCGATGACAGCAGGGGTGCGTCGGGTGCTGACGGAAAAGCCAGGTGAGTTCGACCCACGCAAATATCTCAAAGAAGGTACCGCCCTGATGACCGCACTTTGCAAAGAGCGATTTGAGGCGTTTGGCACCGCAGGCCATGCGGGCCGGATCAAGCCCCGATCACTTGAAGAAATGGCCGCATGATACTCTTGAACGACGAAGCCGTGACGTAGTCTCCCTCGTTACCTTCCCTTGGCCCCCGCTTCGTGCGGGGGTTCTTTTTTTGTGCCGAACCTATTGATGTTTTGTGTGCTTCGGATAGCCCAACCAGAACGTCCTTTAGCAGAGTTCAGGCACAGAAAAACCCCGCAGCAGAACTGCGGGGTTTTTCGTTTAGGTCGGTGGGAAAGATTACCGATCCAGCTGGAACGGACCAACGAAGTCATAGACTTCAAGAATGCTGGCATCGACCAGAATGCAGTCAAACAGCTGCTTTTCTTCGGCTACTTTTAGCTCGCCGGTTTTGATGAAGTGATCTGCCTGACGAACGGCTTCTTCTGCGAAGATCGCAACAGGCTGCAGAACGGTGTAGGTCAACTCACCTGCTTTGACCGCGTCAATCGCATCCGGTGAACCATCAAAGCCACCGATGACTTTGCCTTCAAGCTTGCCTGCTTCCTTAAGGGCGGCAATCGCACCAAGTGCCATTTCATCGTTTCCGGAAATCACGCCGGCAACATCCGGGTTCGCCTGCAGCATGGACTGCATTTTGGAATAGCCCTGGGTGCGGTCCCAGTTGGCGACTTCCTGTGCCTTTTTATCAAGGTCCGAATACTGGCTCAGCACCGTTTCAAAACCGTTCGAACGGGTCTGGGCATTGTTATCGGACGGTGCACCGAACAGCTCGACATAAGAACCTTTGGTGCCCATTGCATCAACCCATGCCATCGCGCCAAGGGCTGCACCTTGTGCGTTGTTTGACACCAGCTGCGCCTTGGCAAGGCCGGTCTGGTTGATCTCTGCGTTGACGATAAATACCGGGATGCCTGCTGCGACGGCCTTTTTCACCGCGCCGACAGAGCCATCCGCATTTGCCGGATCAAGAATGATCGCCTTGGCTTGGTTGGTGATCGCGGTGTCGACAAGGTTGCTTTCGGTGTTGGTGTCGCCTTTGTGAGCCGCAACATTTGCATCATAGCCGAGTTCTTCGGCTGTTGCTTTGGCGACTTCACCTTCGGTCAACCAGTAAGGGTTGGACGGATCATTGATGATGATCGAGATCAGGCCATCTGCCATGGCTGCCGTCGACATCAGAGGCAGGGCTGCGATGGTTGCGAAAAGGGTACGCTTAAGAAAATTCATTGTGGGTGTCCTCCCGTTGGGTTTTGATTTTGCCGGGTGTTGCCGGCGGTATTCGCCGCGCGAGACCACCCTGTCTCGCGCGGCGAATGGATTATCGACCTGATCGGCCGTATTGAAGGCTGTTGAGCAGCACGGCGAGAACGATCACCGCACCGGTAAAGACGGTCTGCCAATAGGCTGAGACCCCGATGATCACGAGGCCATCACTTAAGAAACCAATGACAAAGGCACCAAGCATCGTGCCGCGCACATTGCCTCGCCCGCCGGTCAGGGCAGCACCGCCGATCACGACCGCAGCAATCGCGGTCAGCTCGTAGGTGGTGCCTGCCGTCGGTCCAGCCGAGGTCAGCTGTGATGAAAGGACGAGGCCTGCAATCGCGGCACATACGCCCGAAAGCACATAAACCGAGATTTTTACGCCGCGGGTCGGCACACCGGAAAGTTCGGCAGCGCGTTCATTGCCGCCTGATGCATAAAGCCAGCGACCAAAGGCCGTACGGGCCAGAAGAAGGCCAACCAAGAGCGCCACAATTGCCAGAACAATCACACCAATCGGCACGCCGGCAATGCGGTTGAAGCCAAGCCAGTCAAAGCCGGTATTTCCAAGCGCTTCGACGCCGCCAAGACTGTTGTAGGTCAGGCCATTGGTCATCAAAAGGGCGAAGCCGCGTGCGACATAAAGCATGCCAAGCGTCGCAACAAAGGCAGGAACCCTGAAGACCGCGATCAAGATCCCGTTCACCGCACCAACAAAGGCCCCAAGTGCGATGGTCAGGATCACGACAGCCCAGACGGGCGGATACATGATGATCCCGGCCGATGGAATTTCGACCCCTTGCATCAGATATCCGGCGACCACACCGGACAGGCCAAGTGTCGATCCGACTGACAGATCAATGCCGCCATTCAGGATCACGACAAGCATGCCGATTGCCAGCAAACCAAAGATCGCCACATGCGAAGACATGGTCAGAAAGTTGCTGACACTGAAATAAACCGGCGACAGGAACGAGAAGGTGATCACGATGGCCACCAGTGCAAAGAAGGCGCGACCTTCGAGCAGGATCTTTCCGATATTCAGGTCAATGCCGCCTGCCGCTGGTGCGGAAGTAGTGGTCTGAGCCATATTGGCCTCCCTAGTGGTGCACGGCTTCGCCAGAGGCGGCCATGATCTGTTCTTTGGTTGCTGTATGGTCGAATTCGGCGGTAATGCGGCCCCGGTTCATGACAATGATCCGGTGTGCGATGCTCAGGCATTCGCCGACTTCTGATGTGGAATAAAGAACTGCAAGGCCGCGATCTTCAGCGGTTTTCGCCAAAAGCTTGAAGACTTCTGCCTTCGCGCCGATATCGATCCCGCGTGAGGGTTCATCAAGCAAAATGACCTCTGGCCGGGTTGCCAGCATCTTGCCGATAACGACCTTTTGCTGGTTGCCACCTGAAAGCGCGCCGATCATGGTCGCCCCGCTTTCCGTTTTGACGGTGACTTCCCGGATTGAGTCTTCGATAACCTTCCGTTCGTCCTTGCGACTGGTGAACAGGCCACGGGTGAATGCCGCAATCGATGAGAGTGACAGGTTCTGGCCCACCGACATGGTCTGAACCAGACCGTCGCGTTGACGGTCTTCAGGAACCAGAACAAGCCCGGCGCTGATGCGATCAGCAATCGAAAGACGTGAAACATCCCGATCATGGAGTTTCACCGATCCGCTTTGTGCTGGCAGGCGGCCTGCGGCACATTCCATCATCTCGGTGCGCCCTGCACCCATCAGGCCATAGATGCAAACAACCTCGCCGGACCGAACACTCAGGTTCATGTGATCGACAACAAGCCCATTGCCGGATGTATCGGGCACGCACAAATTTTCAATCGTTAAGGCCGGTGCGCCAAACTTACTGTCGGGCGGCGAGCCAAGATCGAAATTTTCGCCGACCATGTTGCGCACGATCCACTCAATGTCGATTTCCGCGCGCGGTGCCCATGCAGTCATTTCCCCGTCGCGCAACACAACGGCGTGATCAGTAATCTCAAGTGCCTCTTCAAGGTGGTGCGAGATATAGACAATGCTGACACCCTTGGCGGTCAGGTCATTGATCACCTTGAACAGGACTTCGACCTCCGATGCGGACAAGGCAGAAGTCGGCTCATCCATAATCAGGATGCGGCTTTTGGCCTGAAGTGCGCGGGCGATTTCGACAATCTGCTGCTGACCAAGGCGAAGCTCTTCAACCGGCGTCAGCGGGTCGATGTCTTCTTCAAGTTCTTCCATCAAAAGGCGGGTGATGCGTTCTTCCTCGGCAAAATCCACACCGGTTGCCTTGCGGATTTCGCGACCCATGAAGATGTTGTCACGCACATTCAGGTTCCCGGCCAATGCCAGTTCTTGGTGAATGATGGAAATGCCGTGGGCGAGCGCATGATTGGCGCCATGAAAGCGCACCGGCGTGCCATCGAGCAAAATGTTGCCCGAAGTCGGGGCGATAATGCCCGACAAAATCTTCATCAGGGTCGATTTCCCGGCACCGTTTTCGCCAAACAATGTGGTGACCTGACCGCGGTGAATGTCGAAATTCACGCCCTTGAGTGCTTGTAAAGGCCCATAAAATTTGGCTACATCACGCGCGGACATCACCACTTCGTCGCGGCTGGTATCCGTGCCAAGTGTTTCAGGGGGAATGGTTTGGTGTGCTGTCATTGGACTTGCACCTCGACCGGGGTGATCAACCAGGTTTTCGGGTTGATCAGCTTAAAAACGCCGGTTACCGAAACCTGCTTGCCGGTCAGGTTCGAATTATCGATGTCCTCAAGGACTTCAGCCTTCATTGCACGGTTAATCCCCGCGCCGGCATCCTGATACTCGATCTGGTTTTTGAATTCGCCAAACGCGATGTCACCCGGAGCATCGCGAAGGTCGGTGCCATTGATTGCCGGGCCGGTTTGAACGCGAATGCGTGTTTCTTCAAGTCCTTCGACATTGATGTCGTAAATACCACCCTTGCCCTCGCCGAACATACCGGCAAGCTTGACCGGGATAACGGGCATCATGCCGCCAATGCCATATTTCTCGCCCGCCGCTTTCCGGTCAGCTGCAAGCTCTGCTGCGAGTGTTTGGGCATCGACCGCACGGCTTGCGACGTCGTCACGAATCCTCGGGAACTGTTCTGCGCCATAGGCATCTGGTGAAAAGCCAGCCACGCGCAAATCCTGTTCGGAGCCAATGACAATGACCGTCGTATCGACTGCGATCGCAGCAACAACACCAAGGATCGTGGCGCCGATGATCAAGCCGCGCCGACCGACACGCGGTTTGATGGAAGTGATGGATATATCGGTGGCATTCATTGCCTTTCTTCCTCCCGTCCAGCCACGAAGGGCCTTGTTAATTACTGTGGGAGTGCCGGACAAAGACAGTGGGGTGCTGCCCCACACAATTCTCGATCTGCTGCGTTTCAAAACCCGATACCGCTTTGTCGGCGATGGGGAAACGCACTGCTGATGAGATCCAGCAAAGCCTGTCTTGGTGCAGGCCATTTTCCTCCCGATGCACAAGACAAAATGCCTTTTGGGCAATTTCGTCTGTTACATCCCGAATCCCGCTTTTTGTTAAAAACCGCCTTTTTCTGCGCTTGGTGGCGTCGGGTATCCGTTCTGTGCTGATAACCATAACTGAAAAAAATTTCTAAGAAAGTAAAAAATTACACTCGACATCGTGCGGCGTCCGGTTATGCTTGAAAACAACCGGGGAAGATTTTCCCCGATCAACAACTGCATCGACTGGCAAGGTCGGGCGTTAAAAGCACAAAAGGGAGGACGTCGCATGGCACACGCATTTTGCGTGCTCAGCCATCTGCTCACCGCACAGGTGATGCATGACTGAACGCGACATCATCATTGGAATTGACGCAGGCACGTCTGTGATCAAGGCCGTAGCTTTTGGTCTGTCGGGCAAACAGCTGGGCGAGGCGTCCGTGCCAAACCGCTATGACAGTGGGGCAAACGGTGCTGCCACACAGGGCATGGATCGCACATGGGCTGATTGCGCCTATGCAATTCAAAGCCTTGGTGAAAAAATCTCTGACCTTCCCAAGCGTACAGCCGCCCTTGCTGTGACCGCACAGGGTGATGGCACTTGGCTGGTCGGGCGTAACAATCGCCCGGTTGCTGATGCGTGGTTATGGCTTGATGCGCGCGCGGCGGAAACCACACGCGATCTTGCATCCAAGGATATCGATGTAGAGCGATTTTTGGCGACCGGTACGGCGCTCAATACCTGTCAGCAGGGTGCGCAGATGGCGCATATGCATCGTCATTGTGCTGATCTTCTCGATCGTGCCGAATCTGCCATGCATTGCAAAGACTGGCTCTATCTAAATCTGACCGGGGTTCGGGCGACCGACCCGTCAGAGGCCAGTTTCACATTTGGTGATTTTCGCACCCGACGTTATTCCGATCTTGTCATAGACGCGCTTGAACTTAAGTCACGCAGTCATCTGTTGCCCGATATTCTTGATGGTAGTCATCAAACCCATCCGTTAACTGCACAGGCTGCATCGGAAACCGGACTTCTGGCAGGTACGCCGGTTAGCCTTGGCTATGTCGATATGGTGATGACTGCATTGGGGGCGGGTGTTTACACCGGAACACCTGGTGCAGCCTGTTCGACGATTGGCTCGACCGGGGTGCATATGCGCGCGGTCCGGGATTCGGACATCAATTTACGCGGCAATTCCGGGTATGTGATTTGTCTTCCAGCCGATCATATGGTCACGCAGGTTCAGACAAATATGGCTGCGACGCTTAATATCGATTGGGCGCTTCGAATGGCTGCTGATCTGATGAGCGAAACCGGCCATCCGCATGATTACGCCGATCTGGTCGCGCGGATTGATGGATGGCTCGCACGGTCTGAGCCCGGGCAGATCCTGTATCACCCCTATATTTCCGAAGCTGGAGAACGCGGTCCGATTGTGAATGCGAACGCGCGTGCAGGCTTTATCGGGCTGTCTTCTGGTCATCGTTTCCCCGATTTGATTCGTGCTGTTGTCGAAAGCCTTGGCATGGCGGCGCGCGATTGTTATGGCGCTATGGATCAACTTCCGCTTGAACTTCGCCTGACCGGCGGTGCAGCGCGTTCGCGCGCATTGCGCAGCATTCTGGCAGCGTCCATTGGCGCCCCTGTTCGGGTGTCCGCACGCGAAGAGGCCGGTGCCGCAGGCTGCGCAATGATGGCAGCTGTCGCCATTGGTGCCTATCCCGATATGGAAAGTTGTGTTTCTGAATGGGTCACCCCGCTTTTGGGTGATGCTGAGGCCCCTGAGCCCGACCTTCAGGTCACCTATTCAAAACTTTATCCCGCCTATGCCCAAGCCCGCCAATCGCTTGAACCGGTCTGGGACCGTCTTGCCGATCATCGCGAGGGCGCAGATGCCAAAGATGATGCGTCAAAGTCGACGCAAGGAGGATCGTGACATGAGCACGCAGGAACTGGATCTATTTGTCATCGGTGGTGGCATTAACGGGGCGGGCTTTGCCCGTGACGCGGCAGGTCGTGGTTTGTCGGTTGCCTTGTGCGAAAAGGACGATCTTGCCGAAGGGACGTCATCACGTTCGGGCAAGCTTGTACATGGTGGGTTGCGTTACCTCGAATATTACGAATTCAGGTTGGTCCGCGAAGCATTGATCGAACGCGAAGTTCTGATGAATGCGGCCCCTCATATTATTTGGCCGTTGCGCTTTGTCTTGCCGCATTCTCCGCAGGACCGCCCGGCATGGTTGGTGCGTTTGGGGCTGTTTTTGTACGACCACTTGGGTGGTCGCAAAAAGCTGCCTGGAACCCGGACCCTCGATTTGCTGCGTGATCCGGAAGGCACGCCACTTCTTGATAAATACACGCGCGGGTTTGAATATTCCGATTGTTGGGTTGATGATGCGCGTCTTGTAACGCTTAACGCCCTTGATGCTGCCCAGCGCGGAGCCATTGTCATGACCCGGTCGCCGGCGGTCAGTGCGCGACGCGAAAATGGCAAATGGCGGGTTACGACCAAGAACAGCATCACCGGTGAAACGCGTGAATTTTTGGCAAAATGTTTGGTCAATGCTGCTGGCCCGTGGGTGACCGATGTTCTGACCCGCGTTGCTGGCGCCAATTCAACGCGCAATGTCCGCCTTGTGAAGGGCAGCCACATCATCGTCCCGAAATTCTGGGAAGGTCCGCACAGTTACCTTGTGCAGAATGACGACAAGCGCGTGATTTTCATCAATGCCTATGAAGGCAACAAGGCGCTGATCGGGACCACCGACATCGCCTATGACGGACGTGCTGAAGACGTTGCGATTGATGATTATGAAATCTCCTATCTGCTTGATTGTGTGAACCGATATTTCAAGGAAAAGCTTCGCCGCGAAGACATTCTTGAAACCTTCTCGGGGGTGCGTCCGCTCTTTGATGATGGGCATGGCAACCCGTCTGCTGTGACGCGCGATTATGTTTTTGATCTTGACGAAAAGGACGGCGCGCCACTGCTCAATATCTTCGGGGGCAAGATCACGACCTTCCGAGAATTGGCAGAACGTGGCATGCATGAGATCCGTCATATCTTCCCGAAAATGGGTAAGGACTGGACGGAAAGCGCGCCGCTTCCGGGTGGGGATATGCCCAATGCCGATTACACCGCCTTTGGCGAGACGCTCAAGGAAGACTACCCTTGGATGAGCCGAGCACTTCGCGACTATTACGGTCGCCGTTACGGGACGCTCACCAGCAAGGTTGTTGGATCGTCAACCAGTCTGGAAGGGTTGGGGCGTTACTTCGGCGCGCACCTTTATGAGGCCGAAGTCAACTGGCTTGTCGAGAATGAATGGGCAATCACCGCAGAAGACATCATCTGGCGGCGTACCAAGCACCGCCTTGATATGACCAACGCCGAAATTGACGTGTTCGAAAACTGGTTTGAAACAGCTTATGCGGTGGCGTCCTGATGAATTTGACCCTTTCGCTTAATACCAATCCGCTGGTCAATCGTTTTGCCGATCCTGACGATCTGATTGATTGTGTGACGCGTGATTTGCGGATACGCGATTTGCAGCTGACCCATGAATTCATCAACCCATCGTGGCAGGCCCCTGTGATCCGCCGGTTGACCCGGCAGATGGGCAAGGCGCTTGATCGAACCGGCGTGCGGGTGACATCGGGCATGACTGGGCCCTATGGGCGGCTCAACCATTTCGGCCATCCCGATGCAGATGTTCGGCGCTATTATATTGACTGGTTCAAAACCTTTGCCGATATCACCGCAGATCTGGGCGGGACATCGGTTGGAACCCAGTTTGCCATCCTGACCTATCGCGAACAGGACGATCCAGCCTTGCGCGAAGAAATGATCAAGATCGCCATAGATTGCTGGGCCGAAGTTGCCGAGCACGGTAAAGCCGCCGGGCTTGAATATGTGTTTTGGGAACCGATGAGCATCGCGCGTGAATTTGGCGAGACCATTGATGAATGCATTGCCCTTCAGGACCGTTTGACCGCGGCCAATATGGCCATTCCGATGTGGATGATGGCTGACATTGATCATGGCGATGTGACATCTGACAATCCGGATGATTTTGATCCTTATGCTTGGGCTCGCTCGGTTCCAAAAGTCTCACCGATCATTCACATCAAACAAAGCCTGATGGATAAGGGCGGCCATCGTCCATTCACTGCGGAATTCAATGCCCGCGGGCGCATTCAGCCTGAACCCCTGCTTGAAGCATTTGCCCAAGGCGGGGCTGAGAACAACGAGATATGTCTTGAGTTGTCGTTCAAGGAACGTGAGCCCAATGACCGCGAGGTTATCCCACAGATTGCGGAAAGTGTCGCATTCTGGGCGCCATATATCGATACCGGTGCAGCTTCGCTAAAACTTTGAACATGCAGGGAAGTCTTTCCTCATCTGTGTTGGCGCCGTATAAATAGCTGACCCAAAGGTTTATGGCCTTGTAAGGCCGAAGGATAATATGAACGACACTGATGAAACCCTTGCCATCCGGGCCGCCTGGATGCACTACGTTGGCGGTCTGACACAGGCCAAGGTTGCCAAACGATTGGGCCTTCCATCGGTGAAGGCCCACCGGTTGATTGCCAAGGCGGTCGCCGATGGGCGGGTCAAAGTTTCAATCGAAGGCGATATCGTCGAATGCGTTCAGCTCGAAGCCAGACTGTTTGAGGCCTATGGGCTTAAACTGTGCGAAGTAGCACCAGATATCGGCGAGGAAGGTTTGCCAGTGCGTGCGCTGGCACTGGCCGGGGCTGCTTACCTCAAGCGCCAGTTTGAAGCGGGGGAACATTCGATCATTGGCCTTGGGCATGGCCGCACTTTGGCCGAAGTCACCCGCCAGTTGCCACGCACGGACGCCAAGGGGCTTCATTTCGTCTCTCTTCTGGGTGGGCTAACGCGTAATTTCTCGGCAAACCCACACGATGTGATGCATCGTCTGGCGGAAAAAACTGGCGCACGCGCCTATGTCATGCCGGTTCCTTTTTTTGCCAACACGGTCGAAGACCGGGAAGTTCTCCTGTCCCAGCGCGGTGTTGATGATGTGTTTCGCATGGCACAGGACGCGACGCTCAAGATCGTTGGTATAGGCACTGCGACTGCGGATGCGCAGCTTGTTTCATCTGGCATGATTGAGCCTGCCGAGATTGAAGAAATTGCTGCTGCTGGTGCACGAGGCGAGATGCTGGGTGATTTCTTTGATGCCGATGGCGAGATCATCAATACAACCCTTTCGGCGAGAACACTCGCAGTGGGCTATGATCCTGAGCGGAAAGAAGATATTGTCGCGATTGCAGGCGGACCGGACAAGATTGATGCGATCCGGGCGGTACTGAAATCGGGACGGGTTGCCGGTCTGATTACGGACGAGCGAACCGCACGCGCTCTGCTGGATTGACTGACCGCGCAAAGGAACCCAGATGAAACGAGACGACCGCAGGCAACAGATTCTGGATGCGCTCGTGCGCGATGGCGCTGTGCAGCTTGATGAGTTGGCCGAAACATTCGGCGTCTCGAAAATGACCATTCATCGTGATTTTGATGATCTCGAAAGCGAAGGCCTTCTGCGCCGTACTCGTGGCGGTGCGACGATTGAGCCTGGTTCTCAATTCGAAAGTGATTTCCGCTTCCGCAATCTTCAGGGACATGAACTTAAGGAACGCATGGCGCGCGCGGCCCTTGAATGGGTGGAACCCGGCATGACGGTGATGATCAATGATGGCTCAACCGCAGCTGTTCTGGGTGCGATGCTTCCCGAAAAACGTCCGTTGACCGTGATCACCAACAACGACGCGGTGATGGAAACGCTCAAGGCTGAACCGGGCATCACGGTGATTGCGCTCGGTGGTAAATATTCTGCGAAGTACAATGCCTGGGTCGGACGTGTGACCGAAGAAACCCTAGGAAGTCTGCGCGCCGATATTGCCTTTATCTCCACCCCGGCTGCGGGCGATGGTCACGTCTATCACATGGATGATGATATCACCCGAACCAAACGCCGCATGATGGACGGTGCAACACGCTCAGTCCTTCTGATCAATCACCTCAGATTTGATCACACAGCCCTTCATGTGTTGGCGCCGTTTTTTGAGTTTTCGGCAGTGATTACCGACGCAGAACCGTCAGAGAAAGCGTCCCTACAACTGTCGGAGGCTGGCATCAAACTTGTTATCGCTAACTAGATATCAGCTTGAATGTTCTAAAACTGAGATGGATAGTGCTGTGCTCTAACTTGCTGTGAAGGTATCCAGACTGGAGTGCTTTCTAAAGAGTTCACCTGAATACTGTTGCGGTTATCAGTAAGTAACCCGGGTCGATATTCGGTTGTGAAAGCATAATATTTAATCAAATCAACAGACTGCAACGACGGGCGCTGATGCTGTTCCTAGGCGTTTGATAAAATTGTCAGCTTTTCTGTCAATTCTGCAGATTTTTGTCATCTTTTGTGACAATCGATGACAACTTATCTGACAATCGACAATCCTAACGTATTGATTTCGCAATAAGTCGAATGTCATCTTTTGTGGCACCTGACAAAAATTTATTCCGCCTAAGCCCGACGCATATATGCGTCGGTGCAGATGTTTGTTTGTTATAATTCCGGGTTTTCGAGCATTCTCGCATTGGAAAACAAGGCGACAATGTCGCTCGGTTGCTGGGCCTTCAGGTCACATAAGTGGCTCTTTGATGTATCGCTTCTTTCTTCACCGTCCATGTTTGGCGTGAGTAATCGCGTAGGCCGCAACGAGGATCAGAACCGCTATTGGTGCGATGCTGTGGGTGTATTCGCCGTTGAGGATGAGCGTTCCAGCTGCCGCGATCATAACGCTTCCTGCCAATGCTGCGCCGACCAGGCGTGTCGCGCGAAACACAAGAAGTATGGCTGCGGCCCACTCCAAGGTTCCAGTGAGATAGGGAAACCATGTCGGGTAACCCCATCTTGCGTAATCTGTTTGCGTTGCATCAGACGCGAGCAAATTCATCGTGCCGCCGATGACAAAGAAAACGGCCAGTATCAGGGCGTAAATCGTTAACCAATTCAATTTCTTCATATTTCTCGCTCTGTTGGTTGCTGCTGATCAGTAAGCTGGGGCTGGTGATCTCTAGAACAGTCATTTTGGGTCGGCGGCGTATTGCAATCCAAAGCCTATCTTTAGCTCCTTTGTGACATCTGTTCTGTTCGCGGGGAAATCCCGTTTGACATAATGTTAGATATCGAAGTATTTAAAAAGAAAAATTCTAAATAGCTTTGATAAAGCACTGAAAAGTCCGGGAGGAAAAATGGAAAAGGTCGAGAATCCTGTCGCGTCAGGATCGGAAGGGGTATGGGGCAGTGACCTGATTGCAGAGATGATGCGGTCCCTTGATGTCGAATTTGTTGCCCTTAATCCCGGATCAAGCTTCCGCGGTTTACATGACAGTCTGGTCAACCATCTTGGGAATGAAGAGCCCAGAATGCTGCTGTGCCTGCATGAAGAGCATACGGTTGCGATCGCACATGGCTGGGCGAAAGTTACTGGGCGCCCAATGGCGGCCATCGTTCATGCCAATGTTGGGCTGATGCATGCCGCAATGTCAATTTACAACGCGTGGTGTGATCGTGTGCCTGTCTTGGTGTTTGGTGCCACCGGTCCCGTCGACGCCGCCGAGCGGCGTCCATGGATTGACTGGATTCATACATCCCGTGATCAGGCCGCTTTGGTACGCCCCTATGTCAAATGGGACGATCAACCCGCTTCTATTCGTGCATCGCTTGAAGCCATGATGCGCGGGGCAACAATTGCAAAAACGGCTCCGATGGCGCCAGTTTACGTTTGTTTTGACGTTTCGGTACAGGAAGAGGAAGTCACCGAGCCCATAAGTCTTCCTGATGTCAGTCGTCATGCCTTGCCTGCGCAACCCGCCGCATCACGCGAAACTTTGATCGAATTGCAGACGATGCTTCGAACGGCGAAAGCGCCAGTGTTCCTGATGGGCCGTGTTTCGCGCAACGAGGAGGATTGGACGCGCCGCGTCGCGCTGGCAGAGGTATTCAATGCCCGCGTTCTCACGGACATCAAGCTTGGGGCAGCATTTCCGACGGATCACGCGCTCCATACCGGTGCTCCGGGCTTCTTTATGTCGCCAGAAGGAGCTCGTGTCTTGAGCGATGCCGACCTGATTGTCAGTTTTGACTGGGTCGATGTTGCTGGTACGCTGAAACAGGCTGGGCCGAGGGCGGAAAATACAAAGATTGTTCAGATTTCGCTCGATCATCAGATCCACAATGGCTGGAGCATGGATCATCAGGCAAATGTCAGGGCTGATCTGCATATCGCCGCTGAACCGGATGTGGTTATCAAGCAACTTTGCAAAGAAGCTGACATTGCAGCAACCAGTAGTCTGGAAAGTCTGCCGGCACTATGCACTGGCGATATCGCAGATTCCGCAGCCCCGCTTAACGTGGACAGTCTTGCTGCATCTTTGGGAGCGGCAGTCGCCGAAGAGGTCGTGTCGCTTGTTCGGTTGCCGCTTAGCTGGGGTGGTGATCTTTGGCATTTCCGCCACCCACTTGACTACCTTGGCTATGATGGTGGAGCCGGGATTGCGTCGGGTCCTGGCATGTTGGTCGGTGCGGCGTTGGCGCTGCGCGACACCAATCGTCTTCCGGTTGCCGTTTTAGGGGATGGTGATTTCCTGATGGGGCTTTCGGCGTTTTGGACTGCTGCACGCTATGGCATTGCGTTTCTTGCGATCATTGCCAATAACCGGTCTTTCTATAACGATGAAATTCATCAGGAAAAAGTTGCCATCAGTCGCGAACGTCCGGTCGAAAACAAATGGATTGGCCAGCATATTGGCGGGCCGGATATCGATTTGGCGGCAATGGCCCGGGCGCAAGGGTTGATGGCATTTGGTCCTGTGTCCACACCGGAAGAACTAAATGCCGCCATTGAAGAAGCGTTGCCAATCGTCAAGGCGGGAAAAGCCGTCGTGATCGATGCGCGCATAACCCCTGGTTACACCAAGGCCATGTCGTCGGGTATGACGCGTACGGCTGAAGAAACTGCCGAAGGTGACGAAGGTTAATCGTTGGCGTAATGTGCAAGCGTGCTTGGCAAGCTCCCGGCTAAGCACGTTTGACACCGGTAAAAGACGGCTGTATCAGTCAATCCGAAAAGCAAGATCAGTTGGTTTTAGGGGCATCCATCAATTCATGGCCGATAGAGAAAACAGAGTTCCGGATTCACGCGAACGTCTTGCGCATATTATCCGGCTGGCAACCCGCGGTTTTAACCGTTCTCTGCAGATACGTCTTGCGTCGCATCACGTGACGTTTGGCCAGTGGATTTTCCTGCGTATCCTGTGGCAGCAGGAAGGTTTAACCCAACGTGAGCTGGCCGAAGAAGCCGGTCTTACCGAGCCAACGACACATACAGCCTTGCAACGTCTTGAAGCGCTTGGCTTTCTTGAAAAGCGTACCTTGGCCGGTAATCGCCGCAAACAGCATGTATTCCTGACCAAACGAGGCAAGGAGCTTCGTGTGGAGCTTGAACCGCTCGCGATTGAGGTGAACGAGGTTGCCTTGGATGGCTTGACACCAGACGAGATCGAAACCATCCGGAAGGGCATGCTGATTATTCTTGAGAATCTCGAGGAAGATGAGCGAAAGGCGGGAGAGGAAGGACGTAAAGTCCCGCCAACCCGCATTCCAACCTAAGGCGTCCGATCAGACCGCTGACAGCTTTGCGATCAAGGCATCTGCCGTTGTGATTTCTCGCAGCGGCATTTGGTCTGCTGACGCGTCTGGATTTGCGTCATAGTGCAATCCTTCACCATCCCAGAACCACCAATATACGACGTTGCCTTGCTTGTCGCGGATCGGCATCCGGAATGTGGGAAAGGTGCTGTCGCTGGCCGGTATTTTCGCGGCACCGACTTTTTCGCCTTTGATCATGCCCTGTTTAAGCGCTGAGAATAGCGGGAGCATGAAGGTGAATTCGGTTTTGCCTTTTGCAAGCTCTGCAATGTTTGCCGGGCGAGCCGGATGGCGCCCGGGCAAGGCACGGACTACTTCAGGGTACGCAGGATGGTTGTGCGTGACTTGCAAGTAGCCAAAGCCTTGGGGGAGCGTGATTTCGATGATATCGCCAGGCTGAAATTGTTTCATTGTTCTACCCCAGTGTGACGTCGAGACCGATATCAAGGGTCGGTGCAGAAATGGTGATCTTGGAGCTTGAGATGAAATCAACCCCTGTTTCGGCAACATCCTTGATTGTATCGATATTGATCCCGCCTGATGCCTCAATCCGCGCGCGACCGTTGTTAAGCTTCACCGCTTCTTTCAGGCCATCAATTCCGAAGTTGTCGACAAGAACGGTCGTTGCACCAGCGCTTAGCGCTTCTTCGAGTTGTTCAAGCGTGTCGACTTCGATCTCAATCACAACAAGATGCCCGACATAATTACGCGCGGCTTCGATCGCCTTGGTGATGCTGCCGCAAACGGCGATGTGGTTGTCCTTGATCAGAACCGCATCATCAAGGCCAAAGCGATGGTTTGCACCGCCACCACAACGTACGGCATATTTTTCAAAGGCCCGCAAACCGGGTGTGGTTTTACGCGTGCAGCAAATCCGCGCATCTGTGTGCGCAATTAAGTCGGCAAACTTTGCTGTTGTGCTTGCAACGCCAGACAGATGGCAGAGGTAGTTCAGTGCGACACGTTCGGATGAAAGGATGGCACGTGCGTTTCCTGTCACCCGCGCGATTTCGTCACCTGGCGCGAGCGTATCCCCATCTTTTCGGAAGGCCTCGAACTGGAGCCCTGCACCGGCAAGAGCAAAAGAAGTCCGGGCAAAATCAACACCGCAGAGGCGCCCGGCTTCGCGGGAAACGAGGGATACTTTTGCGCTCAGCTCCGGGCCGATCGTTGCATCGGTGGTCAGATCACCGGCGCGGCCAAGGTCTTCCTTGAGAGCGGCACGCACGCCCTCTTCGACCAGAATGGCCGGGAGAGAGGGAAATGCGCCCGATGTTTTTGCTTTATTGGTGGTCATAGGCTGAAAACCTCGCGGGTGGAGGGGTGGAAGAGTTCGTCGATAGAAAGCTTCCGTGGTGAGAGGCCCTGACGGTAATGGTAGTCAAGGAAGGTTTCGATCACTTTGCGGTTCGGTGCCTCTCCATATGGCCACAAATCGTCGCCCAGAAGTTTCTTGGCACGATCAAGGGTATCTTCGACAAATGGCATGGTGACCTTGGTTGCGGAGGTATCGCTCAGTGCTTCCAAAGCCATTTGCTTGGATTGCGAGAAAGCCTTAAGCAACGCGCCGGGCAGCCAAGGATGTTGATCTGCAAGACTTCTCCGGACGCCTAGCACATGCATGATCGGGAAAATGCCGGTGCGGTTATAGTGGCCCTCAGCTGCAGAAATGCTGTCTGAGAACAGGCGGCCAACATGCGGGTGGCCCTCATTAAAGCATTTCGGCCAACGCGGACCGATAAAGCCATCAATCTCGCCATCTGCCAGCATCTGGTTGAGGGTGGCGCCTTCGGGGGCTTGGGTCATTTTGACGTCTTCGGGAAGCTCAACCTTAATCTTTTCCGGGCGGCCCGGGGTGTCCATACCACCACGTACCCAATGGATATCGGATGGTTTTACACCGTAGTCGTCTTCCAGAATGCCTCGCACCCAAACATTGGCGGTCAGCTGATATTCGGCAATGCCGATCTTGCGGCCCTTTAGATCCTCTGGCTTGTTAATGCCCTTGTCGGTGCGAATGTAAACCGAGGTATGGCGGAAGGCGCGAGAGAGAAATACCGGGATCGCCACGTAATGTGCTTCGTTACGGGCAAGCTTCACACAATAAGATGAAAATGAAAGTTCACTTACGTCGAAGTCTTCGTTGCGAAATGCCCGGAAGAACATTTCTTCGGGTGACAGGAGCATCGATACCGGGTCGACGCCATCAATTTTGACGCGACCATCAAAAATCGGTCTGGTGCGATCATAGTCCCCATAGGCCAGTGAAAGGGTCAGGTTACTCACGAGTTTCCTCCGGTGTTTGTTTCTTTTGACGGTATTTGATGAACCAATTTCACGGTTCCGGCTGTTTCTGCCGATTGCAAAATTGCGTGACAGGCTTCGAGTGTTGCCAGTCCCCAGCGGCCAGTTTGTGATGGCGGCGCATTCAAGCGCACTGCGCTGATCAGTGCCGAGACAACCTCAGATCGCGGGCCGGCATGCATTGGAGCTGGCATGAACTTCTGTTCAAAATCGCCATGCAACCAAACGCCATCTGCCGTGATGCGCAAATCGCCCCCTTCGCAGGAAACAACAATTGGTCCGAAATGTTCGTGATGGGGAGCTGGCGGTCGCACCGGTGCCTCCCCATATGTCCGGCCAGATTTAAGGGCGGCTTCCTCTTGCGGGGAGGATACTTTTGAAAGTGCGATGCGGGCCTGACCATAATTGGCAGGGTCTTTGGGGTAACCCAATTCACCAACCCAATCTTGCCAGACGTCTGAATCAAAATGCGCATAGCCCGAATAGGTCAAAGACGCAAAGGCGCCTCCTTCAAAACAGACAAGGGCGCTATACGCACCTTCTGTAGAGCGTTCTGGATCCCAGTTGCCGGTAGCTGCCGTAATGGTCTTCACCATGCCACCGCCCAGAAGCCGGACGATATCAAGCTGATGGACAGCCTGACTAAAGATGACGCCACCACCTTCTGCTGTAACGAGTTCTTCGGGTCTGCGGGGGCGGTACAGAAAGTCGGTATAGTTCAGGGCGTGGATCATTCTGACCCGACCAACCTTGCCGGACTGAATGATATCGTGGGCAAGGCTGACGGCACCGTCAAAGCTGTGACTTGGTCCCACAATCAGCTGTACGCCAGCCTGCTCGCAGGCCTCGACCATCTTGATGCCATCCTCAAGGCTTATCGCCAGTGGCTTTTCGACGAGCACATGTTTTCCTGCGCGGGCGGCGATTGAAACGTGATCGACATGCATCTGATGTGGTGTTGCGATGTAAACAGCTTCGACGTCTGGGTCAGCACAGATGTCTTCAACGCGATCATATGTTTGGCCGCCGAATTCCTTTTCGAATGAAGCACGCGATGATGCCCGCGGGGCACAGGCCGCGACGAGTTTGACGCGTTCATCGGCAAGCAGGCTTGGCAATGTCAGCATGAACCCGCGTCCGAGCCCGATCACACCCAGACGCAACGGGGTCTGTTCAGACCGGCACTCAGAGTTCGATGACAAGGTTACCCTCCCTGGCGCGGGAGACGCAGATCATGATCTGGCTGTCTTTTTCCTCATCCATCAGCACCATATCGCGATGGTCGACATCACCTTCGATCAGCTTGCAGCGGCATGTGCCACATGTGCCACTCTCGCATGAGCTGACGGTTTTGATGCCACTGTCGCGCAAAGCTTCAAGAACAGATCGATCTGCCGGGACCTGTATTGTCTCTCCGGTGTTAAGAAGCGTGACCTCGAACGCCTTGTCATCCTCGCGGACGGCCTCAACGGCCTTGAAATCCTCGAAATGGACACGCCCTTCGGGCCAGTGACCGGAAATCGCCTTGATTTCTTCCATCAAAGGTGATGGTCCACAGCAATAGACATGGATTTGGCTAGGCTCTTCGAAGTGGTCCCAGAAATCGTAAACCTGTTCAAGGTTGCCATTGTCATGATGGAAGGTAACGTTTGAGCCGAAGGCTTCCTTCATCTCGGCCATATATGCCGTATCTTCCGCAGTTCGCGTGCAATAGATGATCTTGAAGGGTTTTCCTTCCATCGTCAGGTGATTGGCCATCGCATAGATGGGTGTGACGCCGATGCCCCCGGCAATCAGAAGGTATTTTGACGCATTTTTCAGGGCAAAGGTGTTCTCGGGCGGCTGGATCGATAACTCGGTTCCTTCAAGCGCCGACTCGTGCATCGAAGAGGAGCCGCCACGCGATTCAGGTTCACGTTTTACGGCGATCACATACTCCTCGGGGCTGTGTCCATCATTGACCAGCGAATAGCGGCGCATCGCCCCGGAGGGGGTCTCAACTGTGATGTGCGAGCCGGGTTCAAATGCTGGAAGTTCAATGCCTTCCACAGGAAAAAGCGCAAACTCGCAGATGTGGGGAGTGAGCTCTCGCCGGGCCACAACGCGCATTTTTATGCTTTCTAATTCTATTGACATTTTTTCCTCCCGAATTAACTTTACGCAATAAATTAGATATCTAATAATTCTTGTCAAGTCACTAGACGCCTGTAATCAGGTCATGTATATAATCTTCGATATCTAAGAATAAGTAACACGGAGGAGAGTTCGCGAGATGCTGAGCCATGAGGAGAATGATCTTTTAACCCGCGTCACTGGCGATGCGCCGATGGGCAAGCTGATGCGCCAGCACTGGACGCCGGTTTGCCTGATTGAGGAAGTCGCTGAAGCAGATGGCAAACCGCTGCTTGTTGAAGCGGTGGGTAACCGTTACGTCGCGTTTCGCGACTCAGAAGGCAAGCTTGGACTGCTTGACGAGCTTTGCCCGCATCGACGTGCGTCTCTTGTGTTCGGTCGTAATGAGGATTGCGGACTGCGCTGCCTTTATCATGGATGGAAATTCGACGTTGAAGGCAACTGCGTTGCCATGTCGTCCGAACCTGAAGGCAGCCCGCTTCACGAAAAGGTCAAACACAAATCCTATAAAACGGTCGAGTGGGGTGGATTTGTCTGGGCGTGGCTTGGCGAAGAAGAAGACATGTATCCGTTTTCTCCGCCCGCTTTTGCACCGACCGAAGACACGCAGGTTTCCATCCTGAAAATTCGCATCCCGGCAAACTGGGCACAGATCACTGAAGGTCAGATCGACTCTGCGCACTCTTCAAGCCTGCATTCTTCTGACATGAAACCCGCGCGTGTCGAAGGCGCGTCTGCAGACGATCAGGCGTGGTATCGTCCGTCCACCGACAAATCGCCGCGCATGCAAACGCAGACAACCAGCTATGGTTTCCACTATGCTGCGATCCGCAAGCCGATCAAGAATGCCGGCACGCATCATTATCTGCGTATTACTGAATACATCGCGCCATACACTTCATTGATTCCGCCGAACAACAATTACAATGTCGCGAGCGTCATCGTACCGATCGATGATGAAACCACGCACTTCCATTTCATCGCGTGGGGTGGGAAGGCCTGCCCGACAACCGAAGAGTGGCGCAAGTTCAACCATGCCCAAAAAGGCATTCATCTGGATGAACGATGGGTTTCCCAGCGACAACTCCACAACAACTTCCTGCAGGACCGCCAAGCTATGAAGCTTGGGAACTTTACCGGTGTGCTCGGTATTCCGAACCAGGATATCGTGATGTGGGTTTCTATGGGGGCGATTGTTGACCGGTCTGACGATATCTTGGGCGCATCCGATCTGGCGATTGTCGAGTTTCGTCGTCTGATGGTGGACGCCGCAAGGAAAGTTGATGCCGGCGGTGAGGCCCTTGGAACGACGGAACCAAGAGTCCCTCAAGTAAACATCGCTTCGCGCGAGGGGGTTTATCCACAAACCGTTGATTGGCGTACGCTTGTAGAAGAAGCAAGTGTCGCTGCTGAGTAGTGTTTTCAAGGGCAGGTTCGGCTGCGAATCTGCCCTTCAGGTAAAAAATAACTAAGATATCTAATTTTATTGTTGACGGATCATATGTCCTGCCATTTAACTTAGATATCTTATAAAAAAGAAAATAACGACCTTTCCGCGTACAATAAAAATATAGAGCGCGGATTTTCCTGGGAGGAAAACAGCATGAAGCCATTGAAAGCTTCTACTGCCGAGGTATTGCTGACTGAGAGAGTTCCCAAAGGGCTCTATTATGGAGGGGCATGGCATCGCGCCGCAAATGCCCAAATCCCGGTCTTTGCGCCTTCTACCGGAACTGAAATCGCAAAGGTAGATAGCGGCTCAGCATCTGATCTTGATGCTGCTGTGACAGCGGCAGCGGCAGGCCAGAAACTTTGGGCGCGCACCACTCCGCGCGAACGTTCACAAGTGATGCGTGAAGCCGCGAACATCATCCGCGCAAACAAGGACGAGCTTGCCCGTATTGATGCGCTCGATAGCGGAAATTCCCTGACCGGGATGCTGTTTGATGTCGAACTTGCCGCGACCTTGATGGATTTCTTTGCCGGTCTTGCGACGGAGCTTAAGGGCGAAACTGTTCCGGTTGGCGCGGGCAAAGTGAACTATGTCGTTCGCGAGCCGGTCGGGGTTGTTGCCCGTATTGTCCCGTTCAACCATCCATTGATGTTTGCATGTGCCAAGCTCGCGCCGCCGATTATGGCTGGTAACAGCGTTATTATTAAGCCGTCCGAAGAAACGCCGCTTTCAAGTCTGAAGGTTGCAGAACTGATCGGCGGTCTTTTCCCGCCCGGTGTTTTGAATATTCTGAATGGTGGCCCCGATCTGGGTGCAGGTCTTTCGACCCATCCGGGGATCGCAAGCGTCAGTGTTGTTGGCAGTGCCGCAACCGGACGTGCTGTTATGCGCCAGTCCGCGGAGACACTTAAGCATGTCTCTCTTGAGCTGGGGGGCAAAAACGCCCTTGTCATATTCCCCGATGCCGATGTTGAAAAAGCCGTTCAAAGTGCTGTTAAGGGCATGAATTTGCCGTGGACGGCGGGGCAGTCATGCGGGTCGACCAGTCGTGTTTTCGTTCATGAGAGCATTTATGATCTGGTTGTCGAACAACTGGCTTCCGCTTTCAACGATATTACCTCGGGTGATCCACTCTCCCCAGACACTCAGATGGGGTGTTTGTCCACACGAGGTCAGTACGAGAAGGTTCTTCACTACATCGATATTGCCAAAGATGAAGGGGCAAGGATGGTTGCAGGAGGCGACGTTCCTGCCGATCTGGCGGGTGGCTTTTTCGTCAGGCCGACGGTGTTTGCCGATGTGACACCTGAGATGCGCATAGCCCAAGAAGAAGTGTTTGGTCCCGTACTAAGTATCCTGAAGTGGACGGAGTATGACGCTCTTATCGATGCCGTGAACGGTGTTGATTACGGGTTAACAGCCTCAGTCTGGACGCGTGACCTTTCCCAGGCAATGCGGGCCGTGGATGACATTTGTGCCGGATATGTCTGGGTCAACAATTCCAGCGACCATTTTCTTGGCACCCCATACGGCGGGATGAAGCAATCAGGTATCGGGCGTGAAGAATGCCTCGGTGAGATGCTGTCCTATACCGAACAGAAAAACGTGAATATCACTTTCGAGGCCTGACGCTGCTTTGCGGAAACCTGAAAAGGTTCGGCGTCCAATAACAATAAAACAAAACCATAATCAGAGATCGTACCCATTAGGGAGGAAAGAATGAGGCTTTTGACTCTTGCCGCGGCTATTGGACTGGCCTTCGGCGTTAACACTGCACAAGCTGAACCGGTAAACCTGACATTGTCGGGTGGGAACCCGGGTGGTTTGTGGTCCCTTCTTGGCGCAGGCATTGACCGAGCAGTCAAGCAGTCTGATGCAGACTCTGTCGTTACCTATCAGGCGACTGGTGGCGGCTTTGCCAATATCGGTTTGCTTGCGGCAAACCGGACGGATATGGGGCTTGTTCACAACGCCGAAGTGAAGATTGCTTTGGCAGGCGAAGCGCCTTTCAAGGCCCCTGTGACCAACATGCGTGCAATCGGCTACATGTATAATTGGGCGCCGATGCACTTCTTCCTCGCGAAGTCGATTGCCGATGAATACAACATCGACAGCCTCGATGATCTTGCAACGACAAAGGCACCGGTGCGTATTGGTGTGAACCGTTCCGGTAACATCACCTCGAACGTTGCACTCTTCATGCTCGAGCAGGCTGGACTTGCCAAAGATGCTGTTGAAGCTAATGGCGGCAGTATTGTGCAGGCCGGTGCAAATGATCAGGCGGACCTGCTTCAGGATGGCCGTATCGATATGGTCACCAACGGTGTCTTCGTTCTGCACTCTTCGTTCCGTGCAATTGACGAGAACAATGAAGTGATTGTTCTTGATATTCCGAAAGACGTGATTGATGCAACCAACGAACGGTTTGGCACGCAGACTTTCACCATCCCGGGCGGTAGCTATTCCAACCAGCCTGCTGATGTTGAAACGCCAGCACTTGGTGCACTTCTGGTGACGACCGATCAGATGCCTGAATCTACCGGATATGAATTGACCAAGGCGTTGATTGATCACATCGAAGAGGTGAAGGCTGTTCACGGGTCCATGAAGGCGCTGAGCCCGGAGTTGATGGTTGACCAGAATGTCATGCCGTTCCACGCGGGCGCGGAAAAAGCATATCGTGAGGCAGGACTTCTCAAATGATGAAGTCACTTGTTAGCACAGGCCGCAAACGTAAGTTTGCGGCCTTACCCCACAAAACCCTGATCATCATTGCAGCGCTGTTTGCTCTGGGCGTGATCTATGGCAACCTGTTTGTGATCTCCGATCCGCTGATCATCGGGATTTTGTTTCTGAGCGGTCTCTTTTCGATGCTGTTTCTGGTTATCGGTTCGCGTGCCAACGCGGCTGAACGGCCAACGATCATCGACTGGGGGCTCAGCGCACTTAGCTTGGCGACAGGTGCATTCTTCCTTTGGAATGCCGATGTCATTTCCAGCAGGATTACCCTGCTCGAAGAACTTACCCCCCTGCAGTTCTTCTTTGGCTCTTCTTTGCTGTTTCTCTCATTAGAGGCTACTCGTCGCACAACTGGCGCTGGTCTGACGGTCGTGGTTTTGGGCTTTATGGCTTACAACCTGTTTGGACACTTGCTGCCGCCTCCCTTCGGGCATGGCTTGATCGAGTATAGCTATCTTCTTGATGCTCTGATTTTCACAACAGACGGCGTGTTCGGCGTACCAATCCAGGTTGTTGCGAGTTACGTTTTCCTGTTTGTCCTGTTCGGGACCTTGCTGTCATTCGCTGGCGGTGGTGACTTCTTTTTCAATCTTGCGGCGGCGCTTACCGGTAAAAGTCCGGGCGGCCCGGCAAAAGTTGCGGTTATCTCGTCGGGCATGTATGGCACGATCTCGGGAAGTCCGGTTTCTGATGTTGTTGCAACCGGATCTATCACGATCCCAATCATGAAACGGCTTGGCTATTCTGCGCGCTTTGCTGGTGCAGTTGAGGTTGCAGCTTCCACCGGGGGCAGTGCGATGCCACCTATCATGGGCTCGGCCGCATTCATTCTTGCGGAATATACCGGGTTTGCGTATCGCGAAGTGGTGTATGCAGCGATCATTCCAGCCATCCTTTATTACCTTGGCGTTTTTTCGCAGGTCCATCTTCGTGCTGTAAAACGTGATTTGCGTGCTTATCCGGATGATATTCCCACTCTCAAGCAAACGGTCATCAATGGCTGGATGTTTGTGGTCCCGGTGGCGGTGATTGTTTTGGTTCTGTCACTTGGCTACTCACCAACCATGACGGCTGGTTTGGGGGCGGCATCGGTGGTGGTTGCGGCAGCATGTTCACCAAGAACCCGCATGAGCCTGTGGCGTGTTGTTGAAGGGCTTGGTGAAACAACCCTGCGTATTCTGCCCGTTGCGGGTGCCTGTGCGGCAGCCGGTCTTGTGATCGGTGGTCTGTCTATGACCGGTCTTGGCATGAAAGCTGCCAATGTGATCATG